>JBKPSU010000039.1:0-34395 GCA_046735135.1 Actinomycetota bacterium | reverse complement strand
GCGGTGGACCCTTCGATGTCGGTAAGCAGGAACGTCACTGCCCGTGTCACAGACGAGACATGTTGCGCCACCGGCATATCCAGGGCGGCATCTTGGGCGACGATGGCAGCCTCGAGGCGCCGAAGGTCCGGCCCGGGGTCGACGCCCAACTGGCTGGCGAGCAGCGACCGCGCCCGTTGATAGGCGCCGAGGGCTTCGCCCTGTCTGCCCGCCCGGTAAAGAGCGACCATCAACTGGCCCCATCGCCGCTCGCGAAGCGGCGCGTCGGCGACCGCGGCTTCGAGTTCACCGATGATCTCCGCGGCACGTCCCGTCGTGAGCAGCGCATCCGCCCGGTCCTCGACGAGCGCGGCGTGTGTCTCGACCCAGCGCGTCTTTTCCGATGACCCTCGTTGACCATCCGGCAGTTCGGGAATTCCGCGCCAGAGGGTGAGAGCCTCCTCGAAGTGCGCCACCGCTTGACTGGTGTCGCCTGAGGCAGCGGCGTCGCGGCCGAGTCTGGCCACCGCCTTGTATCGCGAAGCGTCCACCTCGGTCTCGACGAGCGTCCAGCCCGCCCCCTCGGTCAGGACGAAGCCGTCGCCCAGAGTGCGACGAAGTGAGGAGATGTGCGTTTGCAGTGCCTTGCCGGCGGTGCGCGGCGGGTCGTCGCTCCAGAGCAGCTCGACCAGCGTGTCTGCCGACACGACCGAACCAGTGTGCAGCCCGAGCATCGTCAGGATCGCGCGCGGTTTCGCGCCGGGTATCGCCACCGGCGCCCCGTCCCGCCGGACCTGGAGAGGCCCCAAAACCCCCAGCTCCACCGCTGAAAGCGTAGTCACTCGACCATCGTCGGTGGGCTGATTCACCACACGGTCAAGATCGGGTAAAGCGATCGATCTCGTCGATCGCGTGACTTGCTGAACGACTTGGTCGCAGAATGTGCGAACGGCATCGCGTGGGTACGGCAAGGGGCCCGGCCTTGCCGATTATTCGACTGCCGGCTTCTACAGCATGATGCGAAGTGGTGCCCTAACAGCGCCTGGTACAGCGCCCGCGATGTGGCATGTCGATTTGTGCGGGACCGATTGCGCGCAGATCCGCGGGCACGACACAGTTCTTGCTCGACGCCCAAACCCTGAGGGGCACGATCATGGACACGGCCTAGCTTCGAAAGGCGCCCTGGCTCATCGACCAAGGTCCCATTGCCCGAAGTCAGCAGCGAGGATGTCGTCCTCGTCCACGTGGGTGCCGCCGAGACTGATACCGGAGTCTGACGCAGTGACGATGACGCTCTGATAGAGCACCGCAGCGGGTTGGCGCTCACCGTGCGACCACGCCCTGGTCTGCCACGCCCATCGATGTCCCGGGGTGGTGGACTGCCCGATGACGGCGTCGGCGATGGCCCACCCGCATACGCCGGCGTGTCCGTACACACCGGTTCGACCAACGCCCAAAACCGAGTTGATTCCTCGAAGCCACTGCACCGCAACGCTTTTCCAGGTGCCGACGTCGATATCCTCGTCGATGCTGAAGAAGATCGGGGCCGAGTCCGGACCTCCGGCCGCGGCGTGCAGGCGCAGCGCCGTCTGAGCGTCCGCGACGCCTCCGTCGTAACCGCGGGTGAAGTCCGACGGCGTCGGCCAGCCAGGCTTCCCGAACTGGTAGCAGCTGACGACGTGCAGTCCCGCTGCACGCAGCGCATCCGCGTACTCGCGGCTGACAGGCTTGAAATCGAAGGTGGCGCCTGGTCGTAGTTCGGACACGTAGACCAGGGCACCTGCATAGCCCGCCGCGGCAACTTGATCCGCGGGGACCAACCGCTCCGCGAAATCGATCAGTTTGGAGTTGGCCGCCGACGCTTTCGGAATCCCAACCGCCGAGGTCAGCGCACCAAGACCTGCGAGGGCCGGCGCCGACAGCGCCGATTTGAGGATGTTGCGTCTCGAAACGGATCGTTGTCCGTGGCGTTGAGAAGGCACAGCCAAATACTGCACCGATCGACGGGGACTATCCCAATAGGCCGCCGCAGCCGCCCGGTCCGGCCAGTAGCAGATGTGAAAAAAGTGATCAGCGTGACTGTAGTGATAGCTGGTGCGCGAAAGGTAGGCTTCCGTCACCGTGTCGCGATAGAGCAAATCGTCCCCGATGCGGTGACCCGTTTATGACGGTCGTGCCGTCATCGGCGCTGGTAGGCATACGATGCGGAAATGACCGAGGTCACGTCACGCTCCCGGATCGCGTCCTGGGCGTATGCAATCCGTACCACCAACCCGCCGCCCGACGCCCCGATCGACACTGTCACACGTTGGCTTGTCGTGACCAGGGCGGCCGTGCTGCCGATGACGCTGGTGTCCGGCCTGGTGGCCGCGCTGCTCGCGATCGGGGAGCCGGGGCTGGATTGGCGCTGGCTGGTCCTTTCGCTGGTCGGCATCACCCTGGCCCATGTCGCCAACAACCTGATGAATGACCTGTTCGACACACAGGTCGGGACCGACAGCGCCACCTACCCCCGCGCGCTGTACGCGCCACACCCTGTGCTGTCCGGGTTGGTGAGCCGCCGGACCCTGATGGTGTCGATCTTGCTGGTGAATATCCTCGACCTGGCCATCCTGGTCGTGCTGACGCTCGCCCGCGGTTGGCCGGTGCTGGCCTTTGCGCTCGCCGGGTTTGCGCTCAGCGTTGCCTACACCGCACCGCCGCTGCGGTTGAAGAAGCGCGGCCTCGGTGAGCCCGACGTGTTCGTCGTCTGGGGTCCCCTGATGGTGTGCGGTACCTACTACTCCGCCGTCGGCACCGTCGGCTGGGACATCGTCCTGGCGTCGCTGCCATACGGATTGCTGTGCACGACGGTGTTGATGGGCAAGCACATCGACAAGATCCCGTTTGACGAGCCACTTGGAATCCACACGCTGCCAGTCATTCTCGGCGCGCAGCGAGCCCGGGTCGCGACGCTGGCGATGATGGTCGGCTTCTACGTGCTCGTCGCGGTCACCGTCGCGCTCGGCGCCATGCCGTGGCCCGCGCTTCTCGTCGTCCTCGCGCTGCCGCGGCTGTGGAAGGTGTGGCCGCGGTTCCGCCGTCCAGCGCCCGACGAACCACCACCGAACTACCCGGTGTGGCCGTTGTGGTACGCCGCACTCGCCTGGCTGCACACTCGACAGGCGGGCGCGCTGCTGGTGCTCGGTCTCGCGATCGGTGCCGTGCTGAAGGTCATCTGACGTTCGTCACGCGGTGACGGGGTGAACGATCAGCACGCACGCATCGATTGTTGTTGGCACGGTTGATGTTTCGGTCGTGTCGGGAGCAGTGACCCGCAGGTCGCTGTAGGTCGGGCACGGGTTGCCGCTCTTGTCGACCGCCAGACCTTCCACGATGGCGTGTGCAGACGCTGACGGTGACACCGTGACGACGGGGGGCTCGTCGCTGGCCTCGGGCAGACCACCCATGTAGCCCCGCGGCAAGCGTTGGGCGTGCACCAGCGGTCCTCCTGCGCCGGAATCCACACCGGGGTAGCCCGCCAGCGTGCACGCGTCCGCGCCTGGAGCCAGGCCGAATGTCAGGGTCACCGCGCGATGCGTCACGGCCGCCTGCGGCGGCGCGGCTGTCACGGTCACCTGACCAGACGCGCAGGGCACTGCCGAACCGGACCCGGCCGGCAGAGGTCCGAGTTCATTACGCGGCACTGTGATCTGGAGCGACCCGACATGGTGCGGGAACGCGCCGTCCTGATTGATGAAGAAGATCAGCGAGTCGTCATTGATCGCAAAGTCCTGATAGGTATCGATACCGCCGTCGGCCGCCGATACGTCCGAGGCCTCGCGTTTGTCCAACTCCTGCTGAGCGATTCGGTTCAGCACCGCCAACGGTGCATCGCCCGGTTTGAACATCGTGTCGAATGTGATGGGAGCTTGCTTGCCGACGTCGTAGTTGAAGGCCTTGAACGTCGTCACGGGGTGGACGCCGCCTTCGGTTTCCACGGTGAGCACCAGGCTCTTGGTCGCTGAGGACTCATAGGACTTGCCGCCGATGTTGAGCGCGCTGTGGATGCCGTTCGGCACGGGGTATTTCTTGAGCCAGTCGACGAAGTCATCGCGCTCCTGTGCGATGTAGTCGGTGACCGGCTGCATGTCGGGATAGCTGGCCGGAAACTCGAAATCGAGTGTGTAGAGCGGGGTTTCGGTGTGGACATGGCAGGTTCCGTCGGGCTGGCGCGTTCCGCCGAGCGTGTCGCACGAAGATTTCGAGCTGGCGGCAGGTGAGTGCGCAAGTGTCGGGGACGAGGCCGGTGATGCGCTCGGGGTGCTGAAGCCGGACGCGTCGCACCCCGCTACGCCTGCAATGACCACCGCACCTGAAAGTACAACCAGCAGTCGGTGATTCGTCATTTCCTTACCTCTGACCTTCGTACGGCACCGCATCGATCACGCCGCCGCCGTTGATCGGAGGTCCGAGCAGCACGGTGGTCGTATTGGCTTCAGGGTCGAAGCGCAGCAGGGACTGTCCGCCGCCGCACGCCGCCTGTGCTTGTAGGTCCAGCGCATTGCCGTCGACACCGATAACCTGAATGCTTTTCGCATCGCTGACCTCGGGCACTGACACCGGCGTGGTGGTGCCGTCGTCGGTGAGCTTGGCGAGATAGACGACGCCGCACGCGCCAAGGGCCTGTACGAACGTCCCTGCAGGCAACTTCCAGGCGTTCACGTCGCCGAGGTCTCGGCCGCTGTTGTTGCCGTTGTTCGGTGTGGTGAGAGCGGTCGGTGCACCGCCGTCGATCGGTACGCGCCAGAGACTCGACGTGTACCAACTGTCGCTGCTCGTGCACCGCGCGAGCACTGTCGTGCCCTGGCCTCCGTCCCACCACCGCACCGGGCCGCAGTCGGCCTGGCCCGGAACGGGAAGCGGCGCACCGACCGTCCCGTCGTTGCCCATGAGAGCCAACCCCGACGCCGTGCCGAGAACGAGGCGTGTGCCGTCGGGTGTCGACAGATACCGGCCGTTGAACTCGCTGTGCAGCCTGTCGGTCGGATACGTCAACTGTCGTTCACCCGCAAGGTCAACTCGCTCGAGCGTCGCGGGCGTTTCACTCATCTTGTCGTGGCTCAGCAGCAGGGCCTTTCCGTCGGGACGGGTGAACCGCGGATAGCCATCGACGGTCACGACGGTCTGCTTTCCGGTGTGCAGATCGACCACGGTGGCCGTGGCGGGATCGCCTGCGGTGTGGAAGAGAGCCTTGCTGCCGTCGCCCGACCAGTCGACCAACTCGGGGCCTCCCTTGTCGCCGGGCGGCGGGAAGGTGGTGATCGGGTAGCGGCCGCCGGCGGGGTCGACCAGGTAGAGCGTCGTGGTCGCGGCGTCGCGCGTCGGCTCGTTGGCTGGCTGGTCTTCGCCGGGGCGGGTGCCGGACACCGGGCTCCAGGTCGCGACCATCCATCCCGGACCGACCTGAGACCAGGGGATGGACTCGATCGATCCCTCCGCACCATGAGCGGCGGCCGGCACAGCCGCCGCTGCCGAAGTCGACGGCGCCGGGCCGGCAGGCACACTGAGCACGGCCGTCGTTCCGGTCGACGCCGTGCACCCGCCGAGGAATAAAGCCGTCAGCGCGACTATCGCTGTCGTGATGATCTTCATGGTGGTCCTTGTCTGTCCGTTCCTGGTGGAGACGGCTACAAGGCTGCGGTGGACCCCTTGAAAGATTCTTGGAGGCGATCTCAGCACATATTGTCGGTCAGCACCTGGCATCGATGAATTCAAGGGTGTGCACCGCTGGGTGGACAGTGCCGGTGCATGTGCCGAGCTGAGCTGAGGCGATCGTCGCATGGCCGGCCAGGCCGTCGACCAGCATAGCCACGAGTATCGCCGAGATGATGACGATGGAAACAACAAGCGCCGAGGTCGCCCTGACGATGTCCATGATGAGCCTTCCGGTAACGGCCGACGCACCGTTGCGCCGGTATACCAGCTAAGACAGGCCGGCCCGCCCACCCGTGACGGAAATCGGTGAGATCTGTGCCACGCGCTACAGCGGCGTCGAGATGAGGCGCAGCTTGTCGGGGCTCATCACCCACATCAGTTGGTCGATGCCCTCCGTGGTGGCGCTGACCGTAAGCAGCGCCACAACAGCGTCGTCCCGCGAGATCAGCACGGACGGTCGGCCGTTGGCCTCGATCCAGGTCAGAGCGGTGCCCGGCCAGAACGTCGGCGCGAAGGCCGTGAGGAACTTGGCCACCACCGACCGGCCGTGCACGGGTCTGCGGGCCGCTCCGCGCATTCCGTTGCCGTCGGTGTAGCTCACGACGTCCTCGGCCAGCAGTGTCTCGAGCCTCTGGAGATCGCCCTTCTGCGCGGCAGCCACCAGAGCCTCCAGCAGCCGTCGCTGCTCGGCCGAATCCACCGGGGCACTGCGCTCGTCGGCGATGTGCCTGCGGGCACGGCTGACGAGCTGACGGGCGTTGTCCTCCTTGACCGCAAGCACATCCGCGATCTGCGCATAGGGATAGTCGAATGCCTCGCGCAGGACGTAAGCGGCGCGCTCGGTCGGCGGGAGCCGCTCGAGCAACATCAACGTGGCCAGCTCGAGTGCTTCTCCGCGCTCGGCACCGAGTTGCGGATCGGCGCTGGTGTCCACCGGCTCGGGAAGCCAAGGGCCGATGTAGGTTTCACGACGCGCACGCGCGGACTGCAGGACGTTCAGACACAGCCGGGTGGTGGTCGTGGCGAGGAACGCCGCTGAATCCTTGACCGTGCTGTGGTCATAGTTCTGCCAGCGCAGCCAGGTCTCTTGAACGATGTCCTCAGCCTCGGCGCGGCTTCCGAGCATTCGGTAGGCGATGCCGAACAGCCGGCCTCGTACGGCGACGAACTCCGCCGTCGCTTCCCGGAGGTCAGCTGGCGAGCGGTCACCGGCAGCCACGCCGCCATCCAAGCACAGATCACTGGCGATTCCGTGGCGGTACCGTCGTTGGCATGAGCCGGTTGAGCGACCTGGGCGCGATGCGCGCCGGTCTCGGGCGCGCGCTATTCGGTCTGGTCGCCGGTCCGGAGGGCCCCAGCAACAGGCACCGCATCCACAACACGCCAGGGCCGCGCTGGTTCGGGGAGGACCGGCCCATCCGGCGGGTCCACGCCGATGCGTCGATGTTCGTCGGTGGCCTGCGGGCGCTCCTTTTCCAATCGCTGCACCCGCTCGCCATGGCGGGTGTCGCCGAACACTCGGACTACCGCGGCGACCCGTGGGGGCGGCTGCAACGCACGAGCACCTTCCTCGCCGTCACCACGTTCGGCACAGCACGTGATGCGCAGCGCGCGGTCGACAAGGTGCGCGGAATCCACCGGCGGGTCCGCGGGGTCGCTCCGGATGGCACGCCGTACGAAGCCTCCGACCCGCATCTGCTGGAGTGGGTGCACATCGCCGAGGTGGACAGCTTCCTGCTCGCATATCAACGCTACGGGGCGGCACCACTCGATCAGGAAGGTCGCGACGGATACGTCGCCGACGCCGCCCGTGTCGCCGAGGCGCTCGGTGTTTCGGATCCGCCTCGCACGGAAAGGCAACTGCAGCAACGCATCGCCGCATATCGGCCGGAGTTGCGCGGTACGGCGTCAGCCAGGGACGCGGCGCGGTACCTGCTTTTCACGCCGCCGCTGCCAATCGTCGCGCGGGCGCCCTACGGCGTTCTGGCCGCGACGTCGGTGGCGATGCTGCCGCCATGGGCGCGTGCGCCGTTGTGGCTGCCGTACGTTCCACCCGTCGAAGCCACAGTCATCCGAATGGCGGGCAACGCGATCGTGGGCGGAATCCGCTGGGCGATGACGACCGCACGGTCACAAGATGACTCGGTGGCCTGAACCCGAAAGGCCCCTTCCGGGGCAGGAATCGGTGTGGGACTACCCTCGTCCGCCACGCCTGGAGGAGTTCGCGGGTGCGATCACCGTCGAACTCGGCGGACAAACGATCGCGTCCGCGACCCGTAGTTGGCGGGTTCTGGAGACCAGCCATCCGCCGACGTACTACCTGCCAAAGGACTGCTTCGCCGATGGGGTACTGCGCCGGGCGGCGGGTGCGTCGTGGTGTGAATGGAAGGGCCGGGCAAGCTATTTCGACCTGATCGCCGAAGCGAAGTGTGCGCGAGCGGCCGCGTGGACCTACCCCACTCCGACCGCAGGCTTCGAACCGATCGCGGGCGCGATCGCCGTGATGGCAGCCGCGGTCGACCGCTGCACCGTCAACGGCGAGGTCGTCGTGCCTCAGCCTGGCGGCTTTTACGGCGGGTGGGTGACGAGCTGGGTGAGGGGACCGTTCAAGGGCGTCCCAGGCTCGATGGGCTGGTGATCAGGGCGGCGCGCGGTCGCGCAGGTGGAACCGCGGTGAGCAGCTCGCGCGTGTAGGCCTGCTCGGGCGAGCCGAACAGCTCCGCGGCCGGCCGGTATTCGACCGCTTCACCGTCACGCATGACGAGTACATCGTGGCTCATCCGCTGGATGACCGCGAGATCGTGCCCGATGAACAGATACGTCAGGCTCAGGTCCCGCTGCAGATCGGCGAGCAGATCGAGTACCCGGGCCTGAACCGAAACATCCAGCGACGCGGTCGATTCGTCGAGGATGAGAAGGTCGGGTTCGACGGCGAGCGCTCTGGCAATGCTCACCCGCTGACGCTGTCCGCCGGAGAGTTCGTGCGGATACCGCGAGGCGAATGCCGTCGGAAGACCGACGAATTCAAGCAGTTCGGCCACCCGTTGCTGACGTGCCCGCTTCCCCTTCGCCAACCGGTGCACCCACAGCGGTTCACCGATCGCCGCGCCTGCCCTGATGCGGGGATTCAGTGAGGAGAACGGATCCTGCAACACCAGGCTAATGCGTCTGCGCAGAGCCTTTTCGGCGCCGCCGCGCACATTGAAGACGTCGGTGTCAACCAGAACTGCGGTGCCGGCATCGGGCTTCACCAATCCCGTCAACGTGGCCGCCACGGTCGACTTGCCCGACCCCGACTCGCCCACCAGGCCGAGCGTCGTCCCGCGGTTGATCTGAAAACTCAAGTCCTTCACCGCATGCACTGTCGACCTGCCGACCGGCGTCGTCACCGGAAATCGCACATCGAGGCCTTCGACGCGCAGCAACACCGGCGCGTCAGGATCCGCGGGCGGGGGACCGGGCGACCCGACGAGCGGACGTGCGTCCAACAGTTCGCGCGTGTAGGTCTGCTGTGGCTTGTCGAACACGTCGAGAACGGGCGCCTGCTCGACGGCCTTACCGTCCTGTAGCACGGTGACATCGTCTGCGACTTGGCCGATCACTCCGAGGTCGTGGCTGATCCACACCACCGCGGTACCGAAATCCTTTTGCAGGTCGCGCACCAACTCGATGATCTGTGCCTGGGTCGTCACGTCCAGAGACGTGGTCGGTTCGTCGGCGATCAGCAGTTCCGGGTCACACGCCAGCGCGATCGCGATCATCACGCGCTGCCGTTGTCCGCCGGACAGCTGGTGGGGGTAAGAGCTCAGGCGCGCATGGGGTTCGGGCAACCCCACCGCCTCCAGCAGCTCCAGCGCTCGTCCCTTCGCCTGCTTTCGGGTCATGTTGCGATGGGCTTCAAGGGATTCGGTGATCTGACGCTCGACGGTCAGCAGCGGGTTGAGGGAGGTACCGGGGTCCTGGAACACGAATCCAATGCGGCCGCCGTGCACTTCGCGCAGCAGGCGGGGTGACGCGCCGACGAGCTGCGTCGGCGTCGAGTCCGCGGCGGCGGCGAGCGTGCTCGAGCCGCTGACGACTGCACCGGGCGCGTCGAGAAGCCCCGTCGCCGCCAGCACGGTCATCGACTTACCCGAACCGGATTCGCCGACGATGCCGAGCGTCGCCTCGCGCGCGACATCGAACGAGACACCGCGGATGATCTCGCGGCGGCCGATGCGCACCTGCAGGTCCTGCACGCTCAGAACGGAATCAGTCACTGCGCCTCCGAGCCTCGATCATGGTGCGCTGCTTGGGATCCAGCACGTCGCGAAGTCCGTCGCCGAAGAGGTTGAACGCCAGCACCGTCACCACGATCGCCGCGCCGGGGAACACCGCCATCCACCAGGCGAGGGTGATGAACCCCTGCGAGTCGAAGATCATGCGGCCCAGCGACGGCTGCGGTGGTTGTATCCCGAGGCCCAGGAACGACAGTGCCGCCTCAGAGAGGATCGCGAACGCCAGCGACAGCGACGTCTGCACGATCAGTGGACCGGCGATGTTGGGCAGGATGTGTCGGCCGAGCATGTACAGGTTGCCGGTGCCCATCGTGCGTGACGCCTGAACGAACGGCTCCACTCGGACGCTCAGCGTGCTTGCGCGGGCCACCCGCGCGAAGATCGGGGTGTACACGATGCCGATCGCCAGGATCGTCGTGGTGACACCCGGTCCCAGGATCGCGACGACCGCGAGGGCGAGCAGCAGCACCGGGAAGGCGAACATGACGTCGACGACGCGCATGACGACGGTGTCCAGCCAACCGCCGCGATAACCCGCGACGACGCCGATGGTCACGCCGACCACTACGGCGAATACGACGCTCACCACGGCGACGCGCATGGACGCCTGCACCCCGACCAGTACCCGCGATAGCACGTCGCGGCCGAGTTCGTCGGTGCCGAACCAATGCTCGCCGCCCGGCGTCCGCAGAGCGTTCGGCACGTCGATGTCGTTGACACCGTACGGCGCGATCCACGAGGCGGTGACGGCCACGAACACCACGACTGCGAGCACGACCGCGCTCACTACGGTGACCGGGTTGCTCGCCAGCAATCGCAGTGCCGACACCCGAGTGGTCGTCATGACAGCCGAATCCTCGGGTCTACCAATGCATACAGCACATCGACGATGAGGTTGATGAGTAGGAACAGCGCCGCGATGAGCAGTACCGCACCCTGGATGACCGGATAGTCGCGGGCGGCGACGGCGTTGTACACCAGCCGGCCCAGGCCCGGCCAGGCGAACACCACCTCGACGACGATGACGCCGCCGAGGATGGTCGCGAGCTGGATACCGGTGATTGTCAGCACCGGTATGGCGGCGTTTCGGACGGTGTGCCGCATCGTGACCACGCGCGGCGGCAGTCCTTTCGACCGTGCGGTACGCACGTAACCCATTGCGGCGACTTCGAGTACGGCGGACCGGATGTATCGGGTCATGATGGCCGCGGCGACGAGTCCCACGGTGAGGCCGGGGAGGATGATGTGCCGCAGCCACCCTGCGGGGTCCTCGAACAGCGGCCGGTATCCGGACGTCGGAAGCCAGTGCAGCGTGGACGCGAACAGTCCGATCAGCAGAATGCCCATCCAGAAGTCGGGAATCGACACTCCGAATTGACTTGTGATGCGGACGATCGCGTCGCTGATGCGGCCCTCGTGCAGCGCGGACCACACGCCCGCAGGCAGCGCGATGAGCAGGGCGATGATGATTCCCACCACACCGAGTGAGACTGTGGCGGGCAGGCGCTCGAGCAGGGTGAGGGTGACCGGATCGCCGTTGCGGAAGCTCACCCCGAGATTCCCGGTGAGTGCCGAACCCACATAGCCGAAGAACTGCTCGATCAGCGGCCGGTCCATGCCGCTGGCCGACCGCAGCGCGTTGTAAGCCTCCGGGGTGTAGCGGGTGCCGAGCGCGATCCGCACCGGATCACCCGGCACCAGGTGCACGAGCGCGAACACCACCACAAGCACACCGATCATGACGACGGCGGAGTACAGGATCCGTCGTGCCACGAAGCGCACGACCGGATTCGACACGAAGCTGGTCATTGGGTTGCACCCTCGGTGACGCTTGCGGTGCGGAAGCGGATGGCCTTGTCGCGCCGCGCTTCATAGCCGGACATGTCCTTGCTCCACGCCTGAATGACCGACGGGTTGTACAGGTAGATGTAGCTGCAGTCGTCGCCGATGATCGTCGCGGCCTTGCGGTAGATGTCCGCCCTGGCATCCGGGTTCGTCTCGACACGGCCCGCGTCGAGCAGTCGGTCCACCTCGGGATTCGAATACTTCTGGGCGTTGCTGCTGCCGCCGGTGTGGTGCTGCGCGTAGTAGAAGTCGTCAGGGTCGATGTTGCCGAGCCAGCCCATCATCAACATGTCGAAGTGTCCGCTGTTCTGCTCGTCGAGCCACGTGGCGAAGTCGACGGTACGGATGTTCACCGTTATGTCAAGGGGCGCAAGGTTATCGGCGATGATCTGGGCGGCCGTCACCGTCTCCGGATACTCGGTGGTCACCAGCATGTCGAGACTCTTCGGCGACGCGTTCGCTTCGCGAAGCAAGCGTTTGGACTGTTCGATGTCGTAGCGGTACTTCCCGTAGTCGGTGTAGGCGAAGTCGCCCTTGGGGATCGCGAGTTGGTTCTTCGTTGCGGTGCCGTAACTGGTGGCCGCGATGATGGCGTCCCTGTCGATTCCATACGCGATGGCTTGGCGCACCCGGGCGTCGTTCCACGGCTTGCGCGCTTCGTTCAACGCGAGATACCAGTAGTCGTTGCTCGGGGTGACCGAAAGGTTGACTGAGTCGTCGTCTTTCAATTGGTTGACGCGTTGCGGCGGAATCGAATCGGTCCAGTCGATTTCACCGGCCTGCAACGCCGACAGGGCGGTCGATTTCTCGGGAATGAACCGGAAGATCACACCCGACACCTTGGGAGCGCCTTCCCAATAGGTTGGGTTGGCTTTCAGCGTGATCGAGTCACCGCTCTTCTGGCCCACGAATGCGAACGGCCCGGTACCGACGGGGTGAGTGGCGATCTGGCCACTTTCGACGTTCTTTCGCTGGACGATCGCCATCCCCTTGAAACCGCCGAGATTGGTCAGGAGATTCGGCGTCGGGTGCTTGAGACGCATCACTACGGTCGCCTGATCGGACGCCCGAACGTCGGCGACCGCACTGAGCTTGTCGGCGTTCGACAGTTCTTGGTCGATGATGCGGCGGTAGGTGTAGACGACGTCGTCGGCCGTGAACGGGCTGCCATCGTGGAAGGTGACGCCGCGGCGAAGGTGGAATGTCCAGGTGAGCTGGTCGGGTGTGACGTCCCACGATTCAGCCAGCGCCGGCCGCATCTGGAGGTTCGCATCGGGTTCGACGAGGGTGTCGTACACGTTCTCGAGGACCTCGAACGAGAAGTAGGCGCTGGTCTTGTTCGGGTCGAGTTGGTCGGGCTCGCCGGCGATCGCGGCGACCAGCCGCCCGGCGGTATCACCGCCGAGGTCGACCCTTTCACCCGTTGAGCAGGCGGTAAGGGCGAATACGAGGGAGACGACGACGCCGACAGCGGTTCGAACCACCGCTCTCCTCATCGCCATCACCCCGGATTCGTCGCCTCCGGCTTATTACCCGGGTTCCACAGCCGCCAAAACGCGCGGCTGTCCAGCTTTACATTGAATGCTCTATGATTTGGCCATGGCCAAGCCGCCGTTGTCGATGAAGCCGACCGGTTGGTTCCAGGTCGCGTGGTCTGACGAGATCAAGGCCGGCGACGTGCACCGGATGAAGTACTTCGACCGTGAGCTGATCGCATGGCGCGCGCAGTCGGGGCAGCTCACCGTGATGGACGCCTACTGCGAGCACCTCGGTGCGCACCTCGGATACGGGGGACACGTGGAGGGCGAGGTCCTGCAGTGTCCGTTCCACGGGTGGCAGTGGAATCGCGACGGTCGCAATGTCTGCATTCCGTATCAGGACCGCCCCAACCGCGGCCGTCGCATCCGCACCTTCCCCGTCGTCGAACGCAACGAATCGGTCTACATCTGGCATGACGTCGACGCCCGCGACCCGTTCTTCGACCCGCCCGACGTGTTCGCGGGCTTCGACGACCACCGCAGCGCCGCCGACTACTACCCGCAGATGCGTTTCTACCGGGAGACGCTCGAGATGCACCCGCAGTATGTCCTCGAAAACGGCGTCGACTTCGCGCATTTCAAATTCGTGCACCAGACTCCGATCGTTCCGGTCTTCACCCGCCATGACTTCGACGAGCCGGTGTCCTACGTCGACTTCACGATCACCTTCGATGGCGACGAGAACCAGACGATCGACGACGTGAAGAGCGGTGTCGAAGCGATCAACGGGGGACTGGGCATCGCCGTGACGATGAGCTGGGGGATGGTCGACAACCGCACCATCTCGGCGATCACGCCCGTCGACGAACGCACCTCCGATGTCCGCTTCATGGTTTATATCGGCCGCAAGCCGGGCGACGACTCGCCGAGGGCGGAGGCCAAGGGCCGCGAATTCGGGCAGGAGATCATCCGGCAGTTCACCCAGGACGTCGACATCTGGCAGCACCAACGCTATTCGGATCCCCCTGCTCTCGCGACTGCCGAACAGAAGGGCTTCACCGCCATTCGCAACTGGGCCAAACAGTTCTATCCCGACGGAATCGGTGGCAGTGCCGCCGAAGTGTATGCCGCACAGAAAGGCCGAACCGAATGAGCGAACCCCGCAAACCGATCCGGGTGTTCCAGGTCGCGACGGGCAACGTCGGGACCGAGATGATCAAGCGCATCGCCGAGCAACCCGACCTCGAGCTGATCGGGTTGCATTGCTACACACCGGAAAAGATCGGCCGCGACGCGGGCGAGCTCGCCGGGCTTTCGCCCAACGGGGTCAAGGCCACCGGCACCATCGAGGAGATCATCGCCGCCAGACCCGACGTGCTGACGTTTCACGGCGTCTTCCCCGACGAGGACCTGTATGTGAAAGTGCTCGAGGCGGGCATCGACGTCGTGACGACGGCGGACTGGATCACCGGCTGGCACCGCGACACGAATCACCCGCATCCGTCGGGAAAGCTGGTCTCGCAGCTGCTGGCCGAAGCGTGCGAGAAGGGCGGCGCCACCTTCTACGGCACCGGCATGAACCCGGGCGTCAATCAGATCCTCGGGGTGGTGTGCTCGGCCGACGTCGCCGAGATCGAGAACATCACCACCATCGAGTCGGTCGACGTGTCATGCCACCACTCGAAGGACACCTGGATCGAGGTCGGCTACGGCCAGCCGGTCGACGATCCCGCGATCCCTGGCAAGTTGGAAAAGTACACCCGCGTCTTCGCCGACAGCGTGCTGATGATGGCCGACTGCTTCGACCTGCAGCTCGACGAGGTCAAGTTCACCTACGAGCTCGGTGCCTGCACCAAGGACGTCGACCTCGGCTGGTACAAGCTGCCGAAGGGCTCGCTGGGCGGCAACTACATCAAATACCAGGGCATGGTGGACGGTGTGCCGCGAGTCGAGACACACCTCGAGTGGCAGATGACCCCCCACACCGACCCGAGCTGGGATATCAAGGGCTGCTACATCACCCAGATCAAGGGCGATCCGTGTATCTACAACAAGCACATGATCTTCCCGAAACCCGGTGTCGACCTGTCCAATCCGGACAACTTCGCGTCGATCGGCATGACCATCACGGGCATGCCTGCATTGAATGCCATCACGTCGGTGGTCGCCGCACCGCCGGGCCTTCTCACGAGCGCGGATCTGCCGCTGCGTGGCTTCGCCGGGCGCTTCAAGCGAGCCTGAGCTCCAGACTTTCGAGCCGTCGCACGAGCAGGCTCGGCAACCATCGGCCGGTGGCGCTCGCCTCGATTTGTGTTGTGCGCTCTAGGAGTTCGCCGATCACGATCCTGGCCTCCAGACGCGCCAGCGCGGCGCCGACGCAGAAGTGGGCGCCCTTGCCGAAGCTGATATGACCCTTGCCGTCCGGACGGTCCAGCCGGAATGCGTTGGGATCGTCGAAGTGTGACGGATCGCGATTGGCGGCGCCCCAGAGCAGCACCAGCCGTGAACCCGCGCTGAGCTCCATGCCGCAGAGCCGGGTGTCGTCGACCACGTGACGATAGTGGCCGCGGAAAGGCGGCTCGTAGCGCAGCACCTCTTCCAGGAAAACGCCGAGCAGATCGGAATTTTTCCGTACCTGATGTTGTACGTCGGGATGGCACGCCAAGATGTGAGCGGCCGATCCGATGAGCGAAGCGGTGGACTCGCCGCCCGCGCTGAACAGCGTCATCATCATGTTCATCGCCGTGATATTCGCCAATTCACCTGTTGCACAGGCCATTGCGAGGACGCTCAACAGATCGTCGCGCGGATCTGCGGCGGCGCGCTCGAAATGCTCATTGATGTAGCCGGCGAGTTCCATCATCGCAATGCCCGCCGCAGTGAGTTGTTCCTGGCCGACCAGTCCCTCGACAACCTGAGTGCTCGCGTAGCCCCACCGCATCACTTGCTCGCTGTCGACGTCGGGCACACCGATGAGTCGCGTGACGATCATCATCGGCAACCGATTCGCCATCGCCGACATCCACTCGATGCTGCCGCCGCGCACGCCGACATTCCATAGGCGGTCCGCCGTCGCGTTGACGAAAGGCTCAAGGGCGTTGATACGTCTGGCTGCCAACTGTGGCACCAACAGTTTCCGATGCGCGGCGTGCGCAGGATCGTCCGCGGTCGCCAGCGCTTGGATGTCTGCGCCGAGTTCACCCATCGGGAACGCGCCGATCTTGCCGTCCTGGTATGTCATCGTGGCGGTGAGGTTCGACGAGAAATCCTCTGGCCGGGTGATGACGTCGTTGACTGCGTCCCAGCCGCACACCGCGTAGAAGCCCGAGTCACCGACCGGATGAACCGGCCCCTCGGCCAGCATGTGCTCGTACAACGGGTAGGGATCTTGAACGAATCGGTCGTCGAACAAGTCGAGGCCGAGCTGACCAACGCGGGCGGGCATTCCTCAAGGCTGAGTGGGCTGACAGGGTGCCGTCAACGCCGCGCGGTGAAGTTGACGAGCGCAGGTCCGCGGCCACGCGGTGGGTCGTCTCACCGCGTCATCCGGACCTGTGCGAGGCGTGAGATTTCTGGCCATTTTTGTCTCAGCGTGAGAAAGTTCGAGGGTGCCTCGCAGCGACTGGCTTGTGGGTGGAGACCGCCGTACCGCGGCCGCGGAACGCATCTATGCCGCCGCGACCGATCTCATCGCGCGCGACGGTATGGACGCCTTCGACATCGATGCGTTGGCGGCCCGCGTGCACTGTTCGCGGGCGACGATCTACCGCTGTGCAGGGGGCAAGCGCGAGATCCGCGACGCCGTCATGGTCCGCGCCGCCTCGCGCATTGTCGAGTCGGTGAGACGGGCCGTCGATGGCCTGACGGGTGCCGAGCGGATCGTCACCGCGATCAGCGTGGCGCTCAGCGAGATTCGGTCGGATCCGCTCGGCCAGTTGGTCTTCAGTGCGATTCGCGGCGCCGAGGAGAGGACCTGGATCACCGAATCTCCGGTCGTGGCGGAGTTCGCGACCGAGCTCAACGGTCTGACCGACGACGACACCGCCGCCGCACAGTGGATTGTCCGGGTGGTGCTGTCCTTGCTGTACTGGCCGATCGGCGACGACGAAGCCGAGCGGCAGATGTTGGCGCGCTTTATCTCTCCGGCCTTCGCGCCCTGAATAGAATCGGCATTCGATCATGGGCACCAACATCTCGCCGCGCCGTCCGGTCAACGGAAAGCAACTCCGTGCCGACCGAACGCGCGCGATGGTCGTCGACGAGACGGTGCGCTGTGTCCTCGAGGAGGGTTTCGGCGCCGCGAGCGCCAAACACATCACCGAGCGAGCGGGTGTCACATGGGGCGTGATCCAGTACCACTTCGGCGATCGCGACGGTTTGTTGATGGCGGTCGTCGATCAGGGGTTCGGCCAACTGCTGGAGAGCCTGCAGACGATGGAGCACGAATTGGGCTCGACCACTGGGCATTCCCGCGCAGAGCTGGTGGTGAATGCGGTTGCCGACGCCTTCCTGAGCCCGACATCGATTGCCGCTCTCGAGATCCTCATCGCAACACGTGCCGGACGGGCCGATGTCGACCAGAAACATCTACTCGAACTGTTCTCCACTCTCACCCGGCTCGGCCGCTACGTCGCCGACGGCCTCGAGCCTGAGCGCGCCGACGCCGTCGGCAATCTCATCTGGACCACGTTGATGGGCACCATGGTGGCCAAGATGGCCGTGCCAGGACCAGTGGATGTCAGCCGTGAGTTGCGAGCCCTCACCGACGTCATTGCCGCGTACGTCGACCAACATCGCACGAACTAGCGGTGCGCGGACTGCATCAGGGGCCCGCCGTTCGCTGCCTGAAGGAAACAAATGGCCGTGCTCGGAGTGGGATTGTTGGCGGTCCGGTCCTGATTGGAGTCGATCAGGTACGTCACCGTGTAGGGGCTGTTGGTGACGGCCTGCCCGGTGTAGGTGACGAATCCCTGGGTGCACTTTTCATCGGCGACGTCGGCGATCGCGGTGTTGACCGCCAACGGCGCGAGCAGATAGACCTCGGCCTGATGTGGCACAGCGCAGTCCACGACTGCCGTGGTGACGGCGCCGACGTCGATTGCGGGGATCTCGGTCACGCAGTCACCGACTGCCAGGTCGAACCAGTTCTTCGTCTGCGGGCCCGGCGTCGTAACGGGGGCAGCGACGGCCGTGCTTGGTGACGCCGGTGCGGCGGACGTGGACGAAGTCGAGGTTTGACCGGAATCGCTTGCGCCGCATGACGGCAGCAGCGTGAGTGCGGACAGGCTCGACAACAGGCGGATGGTTGGGGTCCGAATCACTGGTCGGCGGCGTTCTCCAGAATCCGGCGGGCGATTTCTTGTGCGTCGTCGTGGTCGTCGGTGTCGCACGAGTATCCCTCGACGATGACGTTGGAAACCACGCCCATCGCGTGCTGGCATATCCCGTTGAGCGTCCCGCTGACTTTGGCCTTCTGCGAGATCAATCGCTCGTTCCCCTCTTGTACCTCGTCGGGGACCCAGCCACCGTCCTCGACTGTGATGTCCTTCTTCTTCGCGCAGTCGTTCCAGCTGTCCTTGGACATGTCGAAGAAGTCGACGGCGTCGTCGCGGTTGTCGAACCGTACGACGGTCTGCTCGACGAGATGCGCGTCGTCGGGGCCGTCGGCTTCCAGGAGCAGCTCGTCGCGAACCGCCCTCCAGTCGCTGTCGCCGTAGACCGCGTCCTCGCCCGGATAGACGGCACCCAGGCAGTCGACGTCGGAGACGAGGTCGGCGTTGTCGTTCATCTCTTCCGCCGAGTAGAACGACTCCATGTCGACGCCCGCGATCTTGTTGAGATCGACGTTGCTCAGCAGCAGACGATCCAGATCGGACTCCGCAATGGACGGGACGTTGTCCGCGGCCACCGAGCCTTTGGCCCTAACCGCCACGCCGCCGACGGTGCTCGTGCACGCGGTCGTCACCGCGCCAAGCGCGACTGCCGCACACAGCGCGAGCACCGGCACCAGCCTGGTCATGGCGGGAGTCTAGAAGAATCCTTGCTGGCGGTGGGCGGCACTGTGATACTCCTTGCAGTGGTCTGAGGGAGGGACATGAGGACATTCGCTCGGGTGCTGGGCGCTGCCGTCGTCCTGGCAGCTGCGGCCCTTGGATCCGCGAGCCCGGCGTCCGCCAGAGACACGATGCAGGGCGACTACACGTACAGTTCGCCAGGAGTGCCGCAGGCGACCTGGACGATCTACCCCATCTGCGTGAATGTCGTCGGCGATCTGCGGGTGCCGCTGGAGGATCCGGTCGCGTGCGCGCTGCACGTCGTGAGCGCCACGAGCTCGAAGATCACGCCCGAGTTGGAGTCGTTGAACTGGGGTGGTGACGCCCACCTGACGGACGGTGTATGGAAGATTCTGGTCAACAGAAACGACGGCTTCCAGTGTCCGGACGGCAGCACGGCACCCTTCTTCAGGACCTACGAGTTCGATGACGTGACGCTCGCAGGCACCCTGACGGCCACCAACAACGCTGGCTGCGGGGTGCCGGCGGCGATGACGAAAACGCCGTTCACCCTCGCGTTCGACAAGCCGCTGCCGATCCCCGTCGAGCAGTACCCGTTGATCTGTGAGCCTGCCGGCTTGCGCCACTGCCGGTGAGAGCGAAACCCGGGGACCGGGTTAGGGTCAGCCGTGATGAGCGAGCAATCGCGGCTTGATCGCTACGAGAGGCGGACCGAGTGGCCGCTTGCCGCTGTGGCGATGTTGTTCCTCGGTCTGTACTCCATTCGCGTACTTGTCCAGCCCCACGGTGCCGCGTTCATAGCGGTGCACGTCGCGCTGTTCGCGGTCTACCTGTTCTTCGTTGTCGACTATGTCGCGCGGCTGTACTTGGCCGAACCTAGGGGGCGGTGGTTCGTCAGGCATCTGTGGGAGCTGCCGATAATCCTGTTGCCGTTCTTCCGGCCGCTCCGTCTGCTCAGCCTTGCGGCGGTGGTGAAGACGCTGGAACACGCCGTCGGCGACACGATTCGTGGCCGGGTTGTCCTTTACACCGTCGTCGGAGCAGTGTCGATTGTGTACGCGTCCTCACTGGCGATTCTGGATGCCGAACGCGGACAACCACACTCGACGATCAACACGTTCGGCGATGCACTGTGGTGGGCCATGACCACCGTGACGACCGTGGGGTACGGCGACCTGAGCCCTGTCACCGGCACGGGACGCGTCGTCGCCGTCGCGCTGATGATCGGCGGTATCACACTGTTGGGCACCGTCACCGCGATGCTGGCGTCCTGGATCGTGCAACGCGTCAGCGAAGAAGACACCGCAAGCCAAGCGGCCACCGCGGCCGAGATCGAATCTCTGCGCGAGGAGATTCGTCGCCTCGCGCAAGGCGCGCCGCGCGAGCGTGAACGGCTGAGCCATAACGGGGGTCAAGTGGAAGGCACTGGATGACCAAACGAATCGTGGTGTGGGGCACCGGCTTCGTCGGAAAAATGGTGATTACGGAGGTCGTCAACCATCCGCTCTTCGAACTGATCGGTGTCGGGGTCAGCAATCCCGACAAGGTCGGCCGCGACGTCGGTGAGATCTGCGGGCTGCCCGAACCCATAGGTCTCGCGGCCACCGACGACGTCGACGCGCTGATCGCCCTGAAGCCCGATGCGCTTGTGCACTATGGGCCGACGGCGGCACACGCCGGTGAGAACATCGAGCTGATGACCCGCTTCCTTCGTGCCGGGATCGACGTCTGCTCGACGGCGATGACGCCCTGGGTGTGGCCGACGATGCACCTCAACCCGCCCAACTGGATTCAACCCATTACCGAGGCGTGCGAGCTGGGCGAATCATCGTGTTTCACCACGGGCATCGATCCGGGATTCGCCAACGACCTCTTCCCGATGACGTTGATGGGGCTGTGCTCAGAGGTGCGCCGAGTGCGCGCATCGGAATTGTTGGACTACACGAACTACGAAGGCGACTACGACTTCGAGATGGGCATCGGAAAGCCGCCTGAGCACAAGGCGCTGCTCGAGACGCCTGACATTCTCATTTTGGCCTGGGGCGCAACGGTTCCGATGATCGCGCACGCGGCGGGCATCATGCTCGACGAAATCACGACCAGCTACGACAAGTGGGTCACGCCGACCGAACGGAAGACCGCCAAGGGCGTCATCGCGCCCGGCAACGTCGCCGCCGTGCGATTCACCGTCAACGGGGTCTTCCGGGGCGAGACGCGCATCCAGCTCGAGCACGTCAACCGCATCGGCGACGACGCGGCGCCGGACTGGCCGTCGGGCACCGAGAACGACGTCTACCGCGTCGACATCGATGGCACGCCAAGCATCTTCCAGGAGACCGCGTTTCGGTTCACCGACGGTTCGGGGCGCGACGCCGCCGCAGCCGGCTGTCTGGCGACGGGAATGCGTGCCCTCAACGCCGTGCCTGCTGTCAACGACCTGTCACCCGGCTGGGTGACCGCGCTGAACCTGCCGCTGATTGCCGGCGTGGGCACCATCCGCTGACGAAACGATAGGGTTGGCCGTGACATGGCTGATGGCGTAGGGCTGTCGGTTGGCGCCACCAACCTGACGGCCGTTGCTGTAGGACGGGCCGCGGTGACGCGGTCCGCGGTGGTGACCCTCTATCCGGACCGGGCGCTCGAAGTCGGGCTACCCAGCGAAAACCCCAGACTGAACTCCGACGAGCGCGGTCTCGTCATCTCCGGCTTCGTCGACCGCGTCGGCGACCCCGTTGGCATCGTGGCCTCCGACGGCACCATGCACCGCGGAGAGGTGCTGCTCGCCGACGCGCTGGACGCGATGCTCTATGAGGTCACCAACGGCAGCGTTGCGGCCGATCCCATCGCGGTGACCTACCCGGCGCACTGGCATCCGGCGACAGTCGACGCGTTGCGCAGCGCGCTGGCCGAACTGCCCGCGCTGCGCTCGACGGCGCTGATCCCCGATGCAACTGCGGCCGTCGCGGCGCTGCGCGACAGTCCCGGCTTGCCCGCCAGCGGACTGGTGGCGCTGTGCGACTTCGGCGGCAGCGGGACCAGCATCAGCCTGGTCGACGCCGCCAACGGCAACCAGCAGCGAGGCGCCACGGTCCGGCACACCGACCTGTCCGGCGACCTGATCGACCAGGCCGTCTTGACGCAGGTTCTTTCCGGGCTGTCCGATGCCGGTTCGGTGGACGTGACCGGCACGTCCGCAATCGGGCCGCTGACCCGGCTGCGCGCCCAGTGCCGCGGGGCCAAGGAAAGGCTGTCGACCACCGCGGCCACCTCGCTCGCGGCCGACCTGCCGGGACATCACAGCGAGGTGCGGCTCACCCGCACGGAGCTCGACGATGCGATCAGGCAGCCGGTCGCCGACTTCGCCGGTGTGTTACAGGAAACGCTCAACCGCAACGGTGTGCGGGCGGCTGACCTTGTGGCGGTCGCCACCGCCGGTGGCGGCGCCCGTATCCCGCTGATCACCACGACGCTATCGGAGCACCTCGGTGCGCCCGTCATCACCACACTGCAGCCCGAACTGACGTCCGCGATCGGAGGTGGTCTTCAGGCGGGCCGCGGCGTCGATGTGGGCACGTCGCCGTTCGTCGAAGCCGCACCGCCGAATGCGGCTGCCGCCGCCGTGGCCGCCACCCAGATGGCCCCAGAGGTACACCCCGAGGCCGCGGCGGGCTCACAGGCGCTGGCCTGGTCCGAGGCCGACGACATTCCCGATATCGCGCCCGTCACCGATCCGTACGACTACCACGGGCCGGTCGCCACGGACGCGATGGGCGGCCCGCGGCCCCCGATGCAGTTCACCGAGCCGCCGACCGGCGGTTACCAGGCCACCGAGCGTCGCTCGGTCGGGCTCCTCGTCGCGGGCTTGATCCTTGTTTTGGCCGCGGTCGCGATTGCGGTCTGGCTGGTGCTGCGCAACAACGAGAGCACCCCGTCGCCGTCGACGACCACGACGCCCACCACGGCGCCGACCGAGGCGCCGGGCGCTCCGCCGCCGGCGTCCGAAGCGCCGCCGCCTCAGACGGAGACGATCACGCGCGGGCCCGACACGATCACCCAGGGGCCGGAGACGATCACGCAGACGCAGACGCAGGCGCCGCCCCCGCCGCCGACCAGCGAGGCGCCTCCTCCACCGGCGCCGACGTCAGAGGCCCCGCCGCCCGCGCCTGAACAGCCGTCATCGCCTTCGACGCCGCCTCGGCTGGTCCCGACGCTCCCGTACGAGACCATTCCCGGTCTGCCTTTCGTCCCGAGGCCGATACAGCCGCCCGCGCCCGCACCCTAGGCTGCGTGCATGACTCAGACGGATGGCCTGCTGTTCGATCCGAACACCTACGACCCGCAGCAGTTCGACGCGGAGACCCGGCGGCTGCTGCGCGCAACCATCGACTTCTTCGAGGGTCAGGGCAAAAAGCGCCTGCTCGACGACGATCTGACGGTCAGATGGCCGGCCGAGTTCGTCGACTTCGTCAAGCGGGAAAAGTTGTTCGCAACGTTTTTGACCCCGTCCGAATTCGCCGATGGTGATTCCAACAAGCGGTGGGACGCCTCTCGCAACGCCGCGCTCTCGGAGATCCTCGGGTTCTACGGGCTCACGTACTGGTACACCGAGCAGGTCACGATCCTGGGGCTCGGGCCGATCTGGCAGAGCGAGAACAAGGACGCCAAGCTCAAGGCCGCCGACGACCTCGACGCCGGCGAGGTGATGGCGTTCGGCCTGTCCGAACGCGAACACGGCGCCGATGTTTACAACACCGACATGATCCTCACCCCCGCGAGCGAGGAGGACCGCGCCAACGGAATCCTCTACCGGGCATCGGGGGAGAAGTACTACATCGGCAACGGGAATGTCGCGAGCATGGTCTCGGTGTTCGGCCGCCGTGGCGACACCCAGGGCAACGACGCGTATGTCTTTTTCGCCGCCGACAGCCGGCACGAGAACTACCACCTGATCGACAATGTCGTGCACATGCAGATCTACGTCAGCACCTTCCGGCTGGAGAATTACCCCGTGCGCGAGGAGGACATCCTGCACATCGGCGTGGAAGCCTTTGCCGCGGCGCTGAATACGGTCAACATAGGCAAGTTCAACCTGTGCACGTGCTCCATCGGAATGGTTGAGCACGCCTTCTACGAGGCGATCACGCACGCGCAGAACAGGATTCTCTACGGCAACCCCGTCACCGACTTCGCGCACGTTCGGGCGAACTTCGTCGATTCCTACGCGCGGCTGGTGGCGATGAAACTGTTCAGCCAGCGTTCGGTCGACTACCTACGCAGTGCGAGCCTCGACGACCGGCGCTATCTGCTGTTCAATCCCGTGACCAAGGCGAAGGTCACGATGGAGGGCGAGACGATCGTGCGGTCGCTGCACGATGTGATCGCCGCCAAGGGCTACGAGAAGAACACCATGTTCCGCGAGGTGGCACAGCTCGTCGGCGCGCTTCCGCGGCTGGAGGGCACCGTGCACGTGAACGTGGGTCTGGTGCTGAAGTTCATGCCGAACTACATGCTGAACCCGAAGGAATACCCCGAGATCCCGACCCGCAACGACGCCGCGGACGACACCTTCTTCTGGAATCAGGGGCCGACGCGCGGTGCAGGCAAGGTGCAGTTCGCCGACTGGACGCCTGCCTACGAAAGGCATGCGAGCATCCCGAACGTAGCGCGGTTCTACGGGCAGGCCAAGGCTTTTCAACAGCTGCTCGTCACGGCGGCCCCGGATGCGGGCCAGTTGAAGGATCTGGACTTCCTGCTCGATGTCGGCCACCTGTTCTCGCTGATCGTCTACGGGCAGTTGATCCTCGAACAGGCCGAGCTGACCGGTGTGGACGACGACATCGTCGACCAGATCTTCGACTTCCAGATCCGCGACTTCTCGACGTATACCGTTGCGCTGCACGGTAAACCAAGCTCGACACAGGCCCAACAGGACTGGGCGCTGGGCGCGATCCGCAAACCCGTCTCCGACGCGGACCGCTTCGCCCGGGTTTGGGAGCGGGTCAAGGCGTACGACGGCGCCTACGAAATGCGGCCATAGACCAGCCAGCGCACGTCGGCAGGTGTCATTTCGCTCTCCGATGCTTCGTGAGCACGATCTTGGCCAGCGGGATCTGCATCGGCTCGGGGTTCGCGGACAGGCGTTCGGTGATACCCGCCTCCAACCGATCGAAGAACTGCACCGACCGGGGGTCGTTTCGACCTCCTGCCAGCGCGCTCGCCAGTGTGGGAAAGATCGCCGCTCTAGCGAATGCGGCCCACAGCGCGGCGAAAGCGCTTGCGTCGTGGTCGACTTGGTATTGCGCCCAGAACCGATCCTCGGCGTCGAACACCTCCAGATGCTCGATCGACAGCCGTTCGAATCGGCCCGACGGCGCGAACGGCGCCCTGAAGTCAACCTCCCGACGTCCCACGATCGGCACACACATGCGGTGCACCTCTTCTTCGGTCAGCACGCCATCGCTGATCAGTTCGGTGAGCGTGTCGGCCAAGAAGGTCAGCAGTGGGCGGTAGCCGGACTCGCCGTGCTCGTCGAGGGCCATGGTCAGCACGACCAGTCGGCCACCGGGGCACAGCTCGCGACCACGGAAAGCGACGAACTCGTGCCAATCATGCGCGGCCTGCTTGATGTAGGCCGCCCGCACGTCGTCGTCGGCGCTGTAGCCGATCCACACGTGGTCCGGAATCGGCGCAGGAACTCGGCTCAGCCACTGGACCGCCCACGACGACCAGCCGAGGTGCACGCTGTTGGACGGGATGATCTGGCTGTAGAAAGACCGTCCGACGGCCGAAGAGAAGGTGGCGGCATCCGCGTGCAGATAGGTGTCCGGATCGTCGGCCAGTGTTTCGAACAGCACGGTGAAGTCGTTGTCGGGCACATCGGTGTGCACGACGAGGACGGAGTGTTCGGGCCGGGTCCGGTTGCGTAGCACCGGAAGTGCCGCCGAGATCGGCAGCAGGGAGTTGTGACCGGTCGACGCGCCGTAGTCGGCGATGACGATCGGCTGCGGGGGTCGGGGCAGCGGGACCGACTCGGCGGCCGCTTCGAAAAGCGCTATCGCCGGACGTAATCCGGCGGCCTGCAGCCGTGAGCTGACGGTGAACGTCTCGCTGTCCATCGGCTCGGGTCGAACGACGACGCTCGACTCCGGTACGCCCGCCCCCTTCTTGGACATGCGACCACGGTAGTCGCCGTCGCCTCCGGCGCGTGACAGACTTCGTCGATGACTGGTCGGCTGCCCGGATTTTCGTGATTGCGGCGATAAGTACAACGCATACGGCGGGGTGCCGATCCCGTGCGCAAGCCGGCGGCTTACCGGTGCCATCCCTCGGGCTGACCATCGTTCCACCGCAGGGGGTGGCGGACCCGCAGGTCACCGAGAGCTACGGTGGGGCGCGACTCCTCGAACGGCACGCTGGCGTGGGAGTTTGACCGGTGCGATCGTCTACGCGGTCCGGTCCGAGAAGCGCCGAATCCTGAACGACTAGTGGCCGCGCGCCACCCATTCGTCGTAGTGCACGATTTCGTCGCCGATCGTGGTGGAGTCTCCGTGGCCGGTGTAGACGACGGTGTCGCCGGGCAGCTTGCCGAGTCGGCCCGCGATCGACTCCAGGATCGTCGGGAAGTCGGAGTACGACCGACCGGTCGCGCCTGGGCCGCCCTCGAACAGGGTGTCGCCGCTGAACACCGCGCCCAGGTCGGGCGCATACCAGCAGACCGATCCCGGCGAGTGCCCCGGCGTGTGCATTGCACGGAGCTCGGTGCCTGCAACACGCAGCGTCTCGTCGTCGCCGACCGCGCGGAAGTCCTTGTTCGGATGCGTCATTCGCCACAGCACGTCGTCGGCCGGATGCAGTAGTACCGGGGCGTCCAGCGCATCGCCGAGTTCGGGCGCCACCGTCACGTGGTCGTTGTGGCCGTGTGTACACACCACCGCCACCACGTTGCGCCCGCCGACCGCGTTGACGATCGGGTCTGCGTCATGCGCGGCGTCGAACACCACCACGTCGTTCTCATCGCCGACGATCCAAACGTTGTTGTCGACTTCCCAACTGCCGCCGTCGAGTTCGAAGGTGCCGTGGGTCACGACGCGTTGGATCGGGCCGCCGTTCATTTGAATACCACCACGGAGCGCAGCACCTCGCCGGAGTGCATTTTGTGGAAGGCCTCTTCGATGTCCTCGAGGCTGATGCGTTCGGAGACGAACTTGTCCAGCGGCAGTCTGCCTTGGAGGTAGAGGCTGATCAGGGTGGGGAAGTCGCGTTCGGGTAGGCAGTCGCCGTACCACGATGATTTGAGCGATCCGCCGCGGGAGAAGAAGTCGATCAGCGGCATCTCCAGTGTCATGTCGGGGGTTGGGACGCCGACCAGTACCACGGTGCCCGCCAGGTCGCGGGCGTAGAACGCCTGTTTCCAGGTCTCGGGTCTGCCGACGGCGTCGATCACCACGTCGGCGCCGTTGCCGTCGGTGAGGTCGGCAATCGTCTCCACCGGGTCGAGTTCACGGGCGTTGATGGTGTGGGTGGCGCCGAATTCGCGCGCCCAGTCCAGTTTCGTGTTGTCAGTGTCCACGGCGATGATTCGCTTGGCGCCCACCAGGTTCGACGCGGCGATCGCCGCGTCGCCCACTCCGCCGCAGCCGATCACCGCCACGGTGTCGTCACGGGTGACCGCGCCGGTGTTGATCGCCGCACCGATACCGGCCATCACCCCGCACCCGAGCAGGCCGGCCACCGCGGGGTCGGCCTCGGGATCGACCTTGGTGCACTGGCCCTGGTGCACCAGCGTCTTGTCGACGAACGCGCCGATGCCCAGTGCCGGGGTCAACTCGGTGCCGTCGGTCAGCGTCATCTTCTGTGTGGCGTTGAAGGTGTCAAAGCACAGGTGCGGGCGACCGCGCTTGCAGGCCCGGCACTCCCCGCACACCGCGCGCCAGTTCAGGATGACGAAGTCGCCGGCCTGGACGTGGGTGACGCCCTCGCCCACCGACTCGACGACACCGGCGGCTTCGTGGCCCAGCAGAAACGGATACTCGTCGTTGATCCCGCCCTCGCGGTAGGTCAGATCGGTGTGGCAGACACCGCAGGCCTGGATGTCGACCACCACCTCGCCGGGACCGGGATCGGGGATCACCACATCCACCACCTCGACGGGCTCGCCCTTCTTCCGCGAGATCACTCCGCGCACTGTTTGACCCATGAGTCAAACCTTAGCGGGAGGCATCGGAACGTCGATAGTGCAACTCATCGGCGAGCCGATAATGCCACTCTGTAACCATGATGCCGGTCGTCTACATGAGCCATGGCGCACCGCCGCTGGTCGACGACGAGCTGTGGGTCTCACAGCTGAAGGCGTGGGCTGCCGGGCTTCCGGTCCCGAACGCCATCCTCGTCGTCTCCGCACACTGGGAGGCCGCGCCGCTGACGATCGGCTCGACCACCACCGAAACGCCGCTGACCTATGACTTCTGGGGTTTCCCCGAGCGCTACTACGACGTCACCTACGACGCGCCGGGTGCGCCCGAGCTGGCGGCGATGGTCGAGAAGCTGATGCCGGACGGCGAACCCGTCGCCCACGACCCCGACCGCAGGCTCGACCACGGCGCCTATGTCCCGCTGACGGTCATGTATCCCGAGGCAACCGTTCCGGTGCTGCAAATCTCACTGCCCACGCTCGACCCGCGGCGGCTGCTGCGCCTCGGCGAGCGGCTTCGTCCGCTGCGCGACGACGGTGTGCTGATGATCGGCTCCGGCTTCACCACGCACGGGCTGCCCTTCCTGGACGACCCGTCGCCGGGCGCAACCCCGCCGGGCTGGTCCGTCGAGTTCGACGCATGGGCAGCCGAGAGGTTCGCCGCGGGCGATCTCGACGCGCTCGTGGACTTCCGCAACAAGGCGCCGGGCATGCCCTTCGCGCACCCGACGATCGAACACTTCTCCCCGCTGTTCGTGGCGCTCGGCGCGTCGGGCGATCCCGAGCAGGAACCCCGGCAGGTCATCGACGGCTACTGGATGGGGCTGGCGAAGCGCTCGATCGAGCTGGTGTGATGGAGGAGCAATGGACACGTTGATCGACTTCCTCGCCGAGGCGCGCAGCGCCCATCAGCGCAACGACTGGGGCGCAAGCTATGCGGCGTTCGTGCGCGCCGACGAACTCGGGCCGATGCCGACCGACGATCTCGAGGCCTACAGCGCCGCGGCATGGCGCATCGGCCGGGGGAGCGAGGCGGTCAGGCTTGCCGAGCGTGCCTACGACCGGCTGGTGCGCACCGACCCGGCGGCTGCGGCGATGAAGGCCGCCGAGCTCGGGCTGGGGTGGCACGCCCGCGGTCACGAGGCGGTGTCGCGGCAATGGGCGGATCGCGCGCGGGGACTGCTCGCAGGCGGACCCGCCGGAGGGATCCACGGCTATCTGGCCTACCTCGATGCCGTGACCGCGCTCGACGTGGGCGATACCGCGAGGGCGATGCGGGCCGCCGCGGCGTTGCGTGACACCGCCGCCGGTATGGCCGATGCCACGCTCTCGGTGCTCGCGACGGTGATCGACGGCGTCACCGCGATGCTGGAATCGCGTGTCGCCGAGGGCTATCGGCTGCTCGATGACGCGCTGCTGCCGATGCTCGACGAGCACGTCCCGCTGGAATGGGCCGGTGATGTCTACCGGCTGGTGCTGCGCCCGGTCGGTGAGGCGGACGCGCAGCACCGCGCTGCGTGGGCGGAGTCGCTGCAGCGCTGGGTGGTGGTCACCCGCGTCGTTATCGACATCGACGCCCGACAGCGGTGACGGAGGCATACCGTTCTCGTCTATGACGACAACTGAGCAGTTCGCCGAACGGATCGTCGGCGCGGTCGACAGTGCCAGCCTCGCCATCCTGCTGTCCATCGGCCATCAGACGCAGCTGTTCGACACGATGGCCGAATTGCCGCCGTCCACCAGCGCCGAGATCGCCGACGCCGCGGGGCTCAACGAGCGCTACGTGCGGGAGTGGCTGGGCGGGATGGTGGCCGGGCAGGTGATCGAGTTCGACCCGGCGGCGTCGACGTACGTCCTGCCACCCGACCGCGCCGCGGTGCTGACGCGCTCGGCGGGCCCGGACAATCTCGCCCGCGTCGCGCAGTTCATCGCGATGCTCGGCGAGGTGGAGCAGAAGATCATCGGTTGCTTCCACAACGGGGGTGGCCTGCCCTACAGCGACTACCCGCGCTTCCACAAGTTGATGGCCGAACAGAGCGGCGAGGTGTTCGACGCCGCGCTCGTCGACACCGTCCTTCCGCTCGTCGACGGTCTTCCGGATCGGCTCCGTGGCGGTGCCGATGTCGCGGATATCGGTTGCGGCAGTGGACATGCCATCAATGTGATGGCGTCGGCGTTTCCGGCCAGCCGGTTCACCGGAATCGACTTCTCGGACGAAGGGCTGGCCACCGGCAGGGCGGAGGCGCAGCGACTTGGGCTGGAGAATGCGACGTTCACTGCCCGAGATGTGGCCGCGCTCGACATGACCGACGCCTACGACCTCATCACGGCGTTCGACGCGATCCACGACCAGGCGCAGCCCGCCCGCGTGCTCGAAAACATCTATCGCGCACTGCGTCCCGGCGGCGTGCTGCTGATGGTCGACATCAAGGCGTCGAGCAATGTCGAAGACAACAGGGGCGCTCCGCTGGCCACATACAAGTACACCGTGTCGACGATGCACTGCATGAGCGTGTCGCTGGGACTCGACGGTGCGGGGCTCGGCACGGTGTGGGGCAGGCAGCTCGCCGAGTCGATGCTCGCCGATGCCGGCTTCGAGAACGTGAAAGTCAGCGAGATCGAGACCGACCCGTTCAACAACTACTACATAGCCCGTAAATCATGACCCGGCGGACCCTTCCGCAACTCGACGGCACGCAGATGTTCGTCACCGACGGCGGGCTGGAGACCGAGCTGGTCTTCCACGACGGGCTGGACCTGCCGTGCTTCGCGGCGTTCCCGTTGCTCGACCAACTGGAAGGCGCGACGCGGCTGCGCCGGTACTACGACGGCTACCTCGACATCGCGCGCGAGCACGCGGCGGGCTTCGTGGTGGAGACGCCGAAGTGGCGTGCGAACCCCGACTGGGCCGAGCAGCTCGGCTACTCGCCGGCGCGGCTCGATGAAGTCAATCGCGCCGCAGTGGCCCTCGCCGAGGAGGTCCGGGCGTCCGCGGCAGGCGATGGCGTCACCGCCGTCGTGGGTGGCTGTATCGGCCCTCGCGGCGACGGTTACGACCCCGCGCACGCGATGACGGCAGACGAAGCCGAGCGACGATCACGAACGTTAACGAGGCGATCGGCATCGTACGCGCCGCCACCGCGGCGGGCATTCCGCGACGATGTCGTTCACGGTGGAGACCGACGGCAGGCTCCCGACGGGCCAGCCGCTGCATGAGGCAATCGAGCAGATGGACACCGAAACCGCTAGCAGCGCAGCCTATTTCATGATCAATTGTGCTCATCCGACTCATTTCGCTTCGGCGCTGGACCACGGTGGCTCGTGGCGACAGCGGCTCGTCGGCCTGCGTGCGAACTCCTCGGTGAGAAGCCACGCCGAGCTCGACGAGGCGACCGAACTCGATGAAGGCAATCCGGCAGAGCTCGGCACTCAGCACGCTGCACTGCAAGCCCGGCTGCCCGAAGTCCGGGTGCTCGGCGGCTGCTGCGGTACGGACGCTCGGCATGTGGCCGCGATCGTCTCGGCGTGGAGGACGAACTAGGCTCCTGCCGATGTCTGCCCTCGACGCGATCGCCGACTGGCCGGTGCCCACTGCCGCGGCTGCGGCGATCGGACCTTCGGGTGTTCTGGCACAACACGGCGACGTCGCCCACCGGTTCGCGCTGGCATCGGTGACGAAACCGTTGGTGGCCCGCGCTGTACAGGTGGCGATCGAGGAGGGCGTCGTCGAGTTGGACACCCCGGCGGGTCCGCCGGGCTCGACGGTGCGTCACCTGCTTGCGCACACCTCGGGGTACTCGATGAACTCCGATGAGACGTCGTCGGAGCCCGGCAAGCGCCGGGTGTATTCGAATTACGGGTTCGCGGTTGCCGCCGAAACGGTGGCCCGGGAAGCGGGCATCGAGTTCGGTCGCTACCTGGTCGAGGCGGTGTTCGAGCCGCTCGGCATGGCATCCAGCGAATTCAGAGGCGGGTCGCAGGCGGCCGGCTACGGCGGCGCGTCGAGCGTGGCCGATCTCGCGCTTTTCGCCGCTGACCTGCTCAGACCCGCACTGGTTTCCGAGCAGATGCACGCCGAGGCGACGTCGGTGCAGTTCCCGGGTGTGGACGGGGTGTTGCCGGGGTTCGGGGTGCAGCGCCCCAACGATTGGGGACTGGGCTTCGAGATTCGCGACGGCAAGCACCCGCACTGGACCGGATCGGCTAATTCCGAGCGGACCTACGGCCATTTTGGCCAGTCAGGGACGTTTTTGTGGGTCGATCCCGACCTCGGGCTGGCGCTCGTGGCGCTGACCGACCGCGACTTCGGCGACTGGACCCACAAGTGCTGGCCAGCGCTCTCCGACGCCGTGATCGCCGAATTCGGCAGCAAATAAATCGGGGACTAGCGCAACAGGGGCCTCACAAGGCACAATAGACACGTACGACACAACTGCAGCTCAATCGCATCCATCAGGTCGTTGGGGAAGACGTCCCTCGTGGAGCCGAAGGAGCAGCAGATGCGTGCATCGAACCAATTCGCCGACTCGACGTCGGGCGTGGTTTACATCCACGCCTCACCGGCGGCCGTATGCCCGCACGTCGAGTGGGCGTTGTCGTCGACCCTTCAGTCAAGGGCGAATCTCAAGTGGACCCCGCAGCCGGCGATGCCTGGTCAGCTGCGCGCGGTCACCAACTGGGTGGGACCGGTCGGCACCGGCGCCCAGCTCGCCAACGCGCTGCGGTCGTGGTCGGTGCTGCGGTTCGAGGTGACCGAGGACCCGAGCGCCGGGGTGGACGGTCACCGCTTCTGCCACACCCCGCAGCTCGGCCTGTGGAACGGCGCGATGGGCGCGAACGGCGACGTGATGGTCGGCGAGATGCGGCTGCGGTCGCTGATGTCATCCGGCGCGGACATGCTGGCCGCGGAACTGGACACGGTGCTCGGCACCGCATGGGACGAAGCCCTCGAGCCGTATCGCAGCGGCGGTGACACGGGCGAGGTGGCCTGGCTCAACCGCGGCGTCGGTTAGCGGTCACGGCCGCAGTATCTTCAGCGCTCCCGGCACGGCCGACACCTCGACGGGCAGCGGGCAGACGTACTCGCCGTCGGCGTAGGCGTTGATACCGGGGGAGTCGACGGTGATCGTGCGGGCCCGCGTGGTGCGTACCTCGTCGAGGTCGACGTGGGTGCCCTTGAACACCGTGGGGAACAAGCGGATCAGCTTCGTGCGCGACGCCGACGCCACCATGGTCGCGTCGATTCGGCCGTCGGTGGGGTCGGCGTTCGGACAGATCAGCATGCCGCCGCCGTAGCTCTTGGTGTTCCCGAACGCCGCCAGTGTCAGTTCGGTGACGAGCTCCTCGCCGTCGAACGACAAGCGAAACGGCAGCAGCCGAAGCTTCGACAGCTCGGCGACCATGGCGACGTTGTAGCGCAGCCGGCCGTGCGGCCACCGCATCCGGTTGGTCCGGTCGGTGACCAGCGAGTCGAACCCCGCCGCCATCACCGTGCCGAACCATCTGTCTGTGCCGTCCGCGCCCTTGATGCGGCCGAGGTCCACGGTTTCGACGATCCCGTCGACGACGACATCGGCCGCGGCTTCGGGATCCTTTGTGGGAATGCGGAATTCGCGCGCATGATCGTTGCCTGTGCCCGCTGGGATGATGGCCAGCGGGGTGTCGGTCTGCGCAAGGACTTGCAGCGCAAGCGAAATGATTCCGTCGCCGCCGACGACGACGAGTGCATCCATCCCGCGCTCGAGAGCCCCGTCGACAAGCCTGCGTGCATGCTCGGCATCGGTGCCCGCGATCGCGACGACGTCGACACCGCGCTTGTGCAACTGGGCCACCGCCCGTTCTGCTGCGTGGGGCGCACTGCCGTGGCCCGACGCCGGATTGGTCAGCATCGTGACCCGACCGATGGTCACGGAATC
>JBKPSU010000038.1:0-24919 GCA_046735135.1 Actinomycetota bacterium | reverse complement strand
GGCCGCTGTATTGGGCTACACCCAGGTAACTCTGAGGGGCGAGCCTGCGATTGAGCATTACTTCGCGCTCGCAGGCATGTTGGCGACTAGCGAGGGTGCTGAAGTCCAGAAAGTCGGTGATCACTGGTTTCTTGACCTTGTATGCCTTCTCGCCCAGGAGAATGACCACTCCCGTGTGTGTCTCGTGCACCTGGGCATCGAGGTCTCCTGCCATCGCGCAAGGATTCTGGGCCGTGCGAGTGGTCCCCGGCATCACCGTCATGCCCCAACGATCGGATGTGCGCCCCCGTCACACCAGGGTCCTAAGGCCCCGACATCGGGACCATTGACCCTGCCACGACATGCGCGCGGGCCTGCAAGCTGGGCATATGCGGGACACTACGGTCGATTCCGAGGTAATCGAACAAGCATTGAATCTGGCCTGCCGCGCGCCATCGCTACACAACAGCCAGCCCTGGCGTTGGGTACTCGAGGGCAACGCCGTTCAGCTTTTCGAAGACAAGGACCGGGTCCTGTACGCGACCGACCACTCGGGCAGGGAAGCGCTGCTTGGTTGCGGCGCCGTACTGGACCACTTCCGGGTGGCGATGGCGGCCGCGGGATGGATAGTCAACGTCGATCGATTCCCCAATCCCAACAATCCCCTGCAGCTCGCGTCGGTCGACTTCACTCCGATCGAGTTCGTCACCGATGGCCATCGTCGCCGTGCGGAAGCGATTCTTGTTCGTCGCACCGACCGGCTGCCCTTCGCCGAGCCACCGGACTGGAAACAGGTTGAGGCGCGGTTGGAAAGTGCTGTTTCGATTGAAGGGGTACGGCTGGACGTCATTCCCGACGAGTTTCGTCAGGAGCTGGCAGAAGCGTCTCAATTCAGCGAACTCTCGCGTCTATACGACTCGTCATATCACTCCGAACTCTCCCGGTGGACAAATCCGTACGACACCACACAGGGCATCCCGCCAAGCGCGTTGGTGTCGGCCGAGGAAAGTGAACGAGTCGGTGTCGGACGCAACTTCCCCGTCGTTTCGCAATCCGAAAGGCGCATTGGCTTTGGTGAAGACCACTCCAAGGTCGCTGTGTTGTCTACCTACAACAACGAGCGGCGCGATGTGCTGCAGTGCGGCGAGATGCTCTCCGCGCTGTTGTTGGAGGCGACGATGGCCGGGTTGGCGACATGCACTCTCACGCACATCACCGAGCAATACGCCGGCAGAAACCTCCTCGCCGCGCTGATCGACCAGGCCACGACGCCCCAGGTGCTGGTCCGCGTCGGCGTGGCCGCGGACGTCGAAGATCTACCACCCCTTACCCCCAGACGACCTCTCAACGAGGTATTCCACGTCCGGTCGAATGACCACTAACAACCACGACTCGCAGGAGCCAAAATGCACGATCACTACCCATCGTCCCCGTAGTCGTGGTCGGAATCGACGGGTCGCGATCCGCGGTTGGCGCGGCCCTTTGGGCAGTCGATGAGGCCGTCAGTCGAGATATCCCGTTGAGGCTTTGTGTCGGCCATCGATCCCAGCGACCACCCGAATGCCGATCCTGAAGATGCTGCGCGAGAATTGGCCACCGCGGAAATCGCAGTCAGGCAGGCATACACGGCGGTCGAGTCGACAGATAAGCCGGTCAAAATCGAAATCGAGATTCTGCAGAAGAACCCAACCCGCGCGTTGATCGAGTCATCACGCTGCGCCGCGCTCCTGTGCGTCGGCTCCATTGGCCTGAAACACAGCAGCCAGGGCCGAATAGGTTCCACGGCAGCGGCATTGGCCACCGCAGCGCATTGTCCACTTGCTGTCGTCCATTGGTTCGATTCGAACCGGGCACGCCAAGGCTGGGTCGTCGCGGAACTGGATGAATTCTCGACACTGAACGGCGTATTGCTGTGCGCACTGGACGAGCGCGACTTCGTGGTTTGCCGGTGCGCGTGCTGACCACGTGGCAGTCGCGGTACACCGATATTCATGCGAACAACGCCGTCGCCGCTGGAAACCGGCTGGCGAGGGCCCGGCTTGACCGCCGCCTGGGTGAGTGGCGGAAACGGTACCCCGACCTCGACGTGGAGGCGGTCGCCGTGCACGGCAGCAGCTTGAACTACTTCGCGAAGGAGGCAGGCTCTATCAAACTGCTCGTGATAGGGCTGAGCGCGCTGAAGGGATCCGGGAGTTGGTCGGTCCCCCCGGCTATGCGACGCTGCACCAGGCGGGCTGTTCGGTGTTGGTCTGCGAACCAGGGAACGTATTGTGAGGTTTGCATCCGGCTTGTCCCGGCTAGCAACGGAGCGCATCACATGGTGAAAGTCTTCCTCGTCGATGACCACGAAGTCGTCCGACGCGGGCTGATCGACCTCCTCAGCGCTGACCCCGAACTCGAGGTCGTCGGCGAGGCCGGGTCGGTATCTCAGGCGATGGCGCGGATTCCGGCTCTTCAGCCTGACGTCGCAGTGCTCGATGTCCGGCTGCCGGACGGCAACGGCATAGAACTATGCCGGGATTTGCTGTCCCGGCTGCCGGAATTGCGGTGCCTCATGCTCACGTCGTTCACGTCCGACGAAGCCATGCTGGACGCGATATTGGCAGGCGCCAGCGGCTATGTCGTCAAGGACATCAAGGGCATGGATCTGGCGCAGGCGATCAAAGAGGTCGGTGCGGGCCGTTCGCTGTTGGATAACAGGGCGGCCGCAGCGCTTATGGCCAAGCTTCGCGGGTCTGTCGAAAAGTCTGACCCGCTCGCCGCCCTGAGTGATCAGGAACGGACACTGCTCGATCTTCTCGGCGAGGGCCTGACCAACAGGCAGATTGCCGCCAGAATGTTCCTCGCGGAAAAGACGGTCAAGAATTACGTCTCCCGCCTGTTGGCCAAACTCGGCATGGAGCGTCGCACCCAAGCGGCGGTGTTCGTGTCCAAGCTCGACCAGTCCCACCGCCACCAGGACGAGTGACGCCCGTCCGCCCGACGGCCTCAGGACTGTCGTGCGACGATCACCGGCATGCGGGCCGATTGTGCAACGGCTGAGCTGACCGAGCCAAGCAACATCCCGGCGAATCCACCGCGGCCGTGGCTGCCGACGACCGTCAGTTACGCAGACTCCGACTGCTCGAGAAGCTGATGCGCGGGCTTGTCGAGTGAAACCACACGTCGCACGCTGACACCGGGATAGCGCTCCTGCCACCCTGCGAGCCGTTCATTGAGCGTCTCCTCGGCTTCCTTCTCGAGCTCGTCCGAACCCGCGGGAGGTAACTCGAAGGCCGAAAAGTCGCTCCAGGCGTGGACCGCGACAAGGTCAACGCCGCGTCGCGTCGCCTCCTGGAATGCGATCGCCGCCTTCTCGGAAGCCGGCGAACCATCGATACCGACCACCACGGGAGCCTTGGATGGATGCGGCATCATCGGATCCTCATCGTGGATGACCGCGACGGGACAGTGGGCATGGTGAATGAGCCCCGAACTGACAGAGCCAAGCAGCCGCCGCCCGACCACTCCCCGCCCGCGGCAGCCCACCACGATCATGTCGGCGTCCTTCGACCGATCGATCCGCGTCGGTAGTACCGCGGCGCTGACGATCTCGGTGTCAACACGTATTGAGCTAGGCCCCCGGCGGCGTTCTCGGCGGTGCTTCGCGCTTCGCTCAGCACATCCTTTCCGTGCTTCTCGAGACGCTCGGTGAGATTAACCGGCATTGGGAAGTCAGCGGCCGCCATGGGTGAAGGACTGACTTAGATGATGGTGAGCGGAAGATCACGCATTGATGCTTCTCGGGCCGCCCCAGTCGACAGCGGCCTTCGACGGCGGGGAACCATCGACGCCGACAAGTATGCCGGTATGTGTTGTTGAGGTAGACCTCTGCCATCTCACTTTCGTTGCGAAGTAAGAAAACTCATCGCCGGTCTGCGACGGCGCGAGCACCCTTCGGCTCATTACTGAGATTTCTTCCGGTCACCGCCCTCCAGAAGTCCTGTGACCTCCAGATCCCATTGAGCGAGCCGAATGCGGTCGAGCCGCAGCCGGATCGCGTACTGAGCCCCGGCGATTGCACCGAGCAACATGACCCAGCCAGACAGAGCCATCGCCCACGCGTCAATCGTCGCGCGGCTCGGAGGTAGCGGTGGCCGCGCAGGCTGACCATTGTCATCAACCCAGATGCGGTGCTGGTCGCCAATTTTCGCAAGATTGGGCCATTCCACGACAGCGAGGTGATCCTGACCGGACCGATTCCACTTCGCCTGAACTGTGTACGAGACATCTTCGAAATCGACGACTCGCTCGCCCCCTTCGATTGCAATAGCCGTAGTCGAATGTCGATGCATCGCTTCTTCCGCATAGCTGCGAGCGCGGCTGTCATGTGATGACGTCCCGAAGGCACAAATGAATGGAGTCGCCACCGCCAGGATCAGGGCCGCCATCACGAATGACCAGGCTTCGATCCGATCGCTGCTGCGCACCAGTGGATTGCCGCCGAGCGCCCGAGTCAACCAGCTTCGCCGAGTCTCGATCGTGAAGGTGTCCATGGCAATCTCCTGTAGCGATACGCATGGCGGTGTTCAGTCCATCGTGGACTCGGAGATGCCGGTCCATCAGGGCCCAAAGGCCCTGATCTGACAGGCACAGGTCATCGCCGGCGAACCGCAGAACCATGCCCTCATCCCGCGTGGTAACCGCTCAGCGCCGTCGACGAGGACCTTTGTCCCAACAGGATGAAACGAACGCCTCTAAGCCGCGGATGCGGTCGACATTAAGTTCGAAAACGAGCTGAACCACAGGCGACCACACGGAGCAAGAGATGACGATTCCGGCCACACCGTCGAACACGATCAGCACACCTCGCCTCGCCGCGATCGTCGAAATGGCCTGTCGCGCGCCGTCGCTGCACAACAGTCAACCGTGGAAGTGGATTCTCGATGGCGAAGTGCTTCAACTGATCGCCGATCACGCCCGGGTTGGTCACCATACCGACGTCACCGGCCAGGAGGTGATTCTGTCCTGCGGCGCAGTGCTGGACCACCTCAGGGTGGCCGCTGCGGTCGCTGGGTGGCATGTCACCGTCGACAGATACCCCGATCCGCACGATCACGACCACGTGGCGTCCGCGACGTTCCAACCACAGTTGAACGCTGACCATCAACGTGCCTTGGGTGAGGCAATCATGCATCGGCAATCGAACCGACTGCCGTTCGCGCCGCCCGAGCCGTGGGCGGAGCTGGAGCAGCAACTCCGGAAAATCCTCGACGGCAGCGTCGTGCACCTCGACGTAATCGACGACAGCGGCCGCCCTGCGCTCGCCGACGCATCGCGGCGAACCGAGCAGCACCGCCGTGATGATGCTTCCTACCGATACGAATTGCTCTGGTGGACAGGGCATTCTCACGTGGGCGACGGGATCCCCCAAAGTGCGTTACCCTCATCCGCCGAGGCTCGACGCGTCGATGTTGCGCGTGATTTTCCCGTCTACGGAGGCGGTGACCGCAGCTCTCAGCTTGATCGTGATCACTCGAAAGTGCTTGTTTTGTCGACCTTTGACGACAGCCGCGAAAACATATTGAGATGCGGCGAGGCGCTATCTCGCGTTCTGCTGGAATGCACCGCTGCCGGTTTCGCGACTTGTCCGCTCACCCATATGATCGAGTGGCACGAGAGTCGCGAGGTGGTGCGTCGGCTCACCGGTCGCCGCGCCGAACCGCAGGTACTGATCCGTGTTGGCCGCGCCCTCGAGACCAGCGCCGCTGCGCCTCGCACCCCGCGGCGTCCGCTCGGCGAAGTGCTAGAAATCCGCTGACCTGGTTGGCTCTTCGCCAGCGCATAGCGTATCCGCTATGGAGAGCAAGCACCGCCGATCGCTGCGGATGGAGATCAGGGGATCACCATGATCAACAGGGCGAACCTCAGATGGTCGTCGTCGGTGCGCTGATGGGTGCGCAAGGTGAGTTCCTCATCACCGCAACACTTGTCGACGGTGCTGAAGCTACTCTGCGCATCCTGCGCCCCGAAGACTATAACGCCGTCGTGTCGCTGGCCGTCTGCCTCAGCGCCGAGGAGCGCTATCTGCGGTTCTTCACGATGCACCCGGCCCACATCGGAGACTGGGCACTGTCACTGACCAAGCCAGAGCACGGAATCGTGGCGCTCGGGGCCTTTGAATCAGGCGAGTTGATCGGTGTCGCCAACTATGCCGAGCTGACCCGACCGGGCGAATGCGAGATCGCGGTCGTTGTCGCACACGAACAACACGAGCGGGGAGTTGGCACCGCACTGTTGAAAGCACTCGGCCACATCGCGAGAGTGGCCGGGCAGCACCGCTTTATCGCAGACGTCCTCTTCGAGAACGTTGCCATGCGACGGGTACTCCACGATGCCGGCTGGCCCCTGACCCAGCACCGCGACGGGCCGGTGCTCAGCATCGAACTCGACATCGATGCCACCGAAGCTCCTACGCCTTGACGGAAGTGACGTGCACGTCGCGCCTAGTCGAATCTCGAGCCGTCCAGCCAGGTCACGACGTCGCTCAGCGGCCGGCGCGGCGTGGCCGGCAACGGGTCGGCATTGACCGGCGCCCAGCCAATACGCAGTAACATCTGCGGATGGCCGTCGGCGCCGAACACGTCCTCCGCGACCTGGGTCCGGGTTTCTGCAATCTCGAGCGGCTCTGTGATCGGACAACTGGCCAGCCCCGATGCCGTTGCAGTGAGCAGGACGACGCTGGTCGCCTCGCCGGCGCGCAACCACGAAAGCTCGTCGTCATCAGCGGTGCCGAGGGCAACTACGACCGCATTGTCATCGGCCGTGGCGCCGTCCGGCGTCTGCGCCAGTCCCGGCCCGGCGAATGACCTAGCGGGCAGCGCAGCGTTCGTATCGGGCTCGGGAGTGCTTCGGGCCGACACACCCGCAGTGGAGGCATAGCGTCCACTCCAGGTGGATAGCTCGGTCAGGTACTCGTAGTCGGCGTTGTGAAGTCGCGCAGCTTCGAGGATGAGGCGCTTCAGGCTGGCCAGCCCGTCGACGCGTCGAAGCATCACGCCTGCGCGTGCCGCTCGAGCGCCCATCATCGAGATGTCGCCCTGCGGGACGGTCCACGAGCTGTAGTGCCTGCGGTCGGTACGGCGCCGCGGCATCGCGGCCGCCAAAGCGATGTCCACTTCTGAGGCCGGAAATCGGTGTAGCTCGATGACCGCCAGGTGATTCCGATCAGCAGGGTTGGGAAAGCGGCGGACTTTGGACTGCCAACCCAGTGCGGCGAAAGCGATTTGGCAGTGATTCAGGGACGCCCCACAGCTGAGCAACAAGTCGCGGGAGTCCGGGTCGACCTGGGAAAGGTGTAGATCTCGGTTGGCGTAGAGATGAAGACTGTGGTCGCCTACGCGCCACAGCCACGGCTGCGAGTTATGCACCGACGGTGCGCGGACCGCCAGCGTCAAGGCCGACCGGACCGTCTCGGCATCGGGGAAGTGAGCGCTCATTGCCTTGCCTCGCTGACGGAGTTGCTTGTTCTCCTCAGAATGCCCTCTCTCGGACAAAACTGAAGAGGGCCTAAAGACCCGGACCCTAGTGACTTCGGCAGTCCGATCCGACACCCGATGAACGCGCCTCGGCGTCCTCCTTTGGACAGCGTGGCCGAGGTCAGTTCGGCACTTCGGGCCGAAAGTCCCTCACTACGAGGGCTTTGGCCCGCAATCGTTGGCGCCTCGAAACCGTTGCCCATCAAACCGGGATCGCCCTCCGTGCCGATGCCGGGCTATGGAGTCGCGATTCTGCACCCTGACGGCTCTGGCTGCGATTCCGGCGAGGATGGCGCCATCTGCCTATCGCTGCCGCTGCCACCCGGCACCTTCCCGACCCTCTGGAATGCCGATGCCCGTTCCGAATCGTCGTATCTGTGTGAACATCCCGGTTACTACCTGACCGGAGACGGCGGGCACCTCGACAGGGACGGCTATCTGTTCGTAATGGGAAGGATCGATGACGTCATCAATGTGGCCGGCCACCGACTTTCCACAGGCCAGATGGAGGCCGTGCTTGCCTCGCATCCAGGCGTGGCCGAATGTACGGTGATCGGAGTCGCTGACGAAATCAAAGGGCAGGTCCCTCGAGGATTCGTCGTCCTTGCAGACGGCGTGGCGCCGGACGGCCTTGCCGATGAATTGGTGAAGCTCGTCCGTGACGAGATCGGCGCCGTCGCTTGCCTCAAACAAGTGGACATCGTCGCGGCATTGCCGAAGACTCGCTCGGGCAGGATATTACGGAAGTCGATGCGCGCAATCGCCCACGGTCATGACGAGGAGCCGCCGTCGACCATCGAGGATCCCGAAGTACTGCATGCCCTACGGCAGGTGCTGCGACCTTGATGACCGGCCGCTCGACTCGGAGTGGGGCCGAAAGCCACTTTTGATGGTGTCGTTGGACTCCCCAGCGACGGCATGTGCGCTTTCGACCGTTGTGGCATGACCTATGTGATCGGATCGGCATGCGTTGACGTGATGGACAAAGCGTGTGTGCAGGAATGCCCGGCGGACTGCATCTACGAGGGAGCACGCTCGCTGCACATCAACCCCCACGAGTGTGTTGATTGTGGCGCTTGCAGGTTGGTGTGTCACGTCGAGGCGATCGAATGGGAGACCGATCTGCCCGACGACGAGCGTTGGCACATCAACGACAACGCCGCGTTCTTCCAGACCGTGCTACCGGGCCGCGTCGAGCCGCTGGACAATCCCGGCGGCGCGCAATCCGTCGGCCGGGTGGGTGTCGACACACCGTCGGTGGCGGCGATGCCTGCGAAGCCGCCGTCAGATCGCTGAGCCTGATGCGCTAGTCGGATCCGACGGCCATAAGCGTTGATTCCTTTGGATGTGCCACGACTGTCTCCATCGGCGTGCTGCCCAACACTCGCCGGCTTCGGTTGAGAGTCAACGGAATCAAATGCGCGGTCACAGTCGCGCTCGCGACCAGCCGAGCGTAGACATCCGCCACAACACGCTCCACATCGCTTCGGTTCCGGTCGGGGAACCTGGCGCACAGAGCCGACACAACTGCTTCAAGCTCGTCGCGGACCATGGGCCTTTCGTCGGTGGTCATGGCCAGATTCTGCGTCGGGCCCAGACTCCGTCGCTACGGACCAAAGACCCTGGATCAACGGCAAGCGTACTGAAATCGCATCGCGTGTCGATCGGGTGCCGGAGGTCTACAACATCGGGACTTTCGCCCCTTCCCCGGGTGTACGCGCAGAGAGCACGGTGTTCCCATGGAGAGTTTGTCAATGTTAGATGCCGGCTTCCTCGAAGCCGAGGATTCCGACCGGCACGTCAGCCTGGCGGTCGGTTCCGTGTCGGTCTTGGAAGGGCCGATTCCTGACAACGACGCGTTTGTGACAGGCCTCGCCGAGCGAGTGCTTGCCGTGCCGCGGTTTCGGCAGGTGCTGCGCACACATGCGCTGGATGTCGAGGCGCCGGACTGGGTCGACGCCGAGAACTTCGACATCTCCCATCACGTTCATAGAGTGGCGCTTCCGCACCCAGGTGACGACACGGCGCTGTTCCGGCTCACCGCCGACTTGATGGAACACCGACTCGATCGAGAACGTCCGTTGTGGGAGTGCTGGATCGTGGAGGGCTTGCCGGACAACCAGTGGGCCATGATCATGAAATTGCACCACTGCATCGCCGACGGAATCGCGACGATGCACATGCTCGCCGGGCTGAGCGACGGCGGTGAGGGCGACACCTATGCAACGGCGATCCGAGCGGCAAAGGCACCGGCAGCAAGCCCATTCCGGTTGCCTCAGCTCAGCGCCGACCCGCGGCATTGGGTCGGGGGCATATGGCACACCTCAATGGCGTTCGTCGGCGGCGCCAGGCGTGCCTTGGGCGGAACGGTCGAGATCCTCGGTGGCTTGTTGCGTCCGGCATCGACGTCGTTGGTGGGCCCTGTCTCGGCGTCTCGCCGATACGCGGCTGCCGAGGTGTCGCTCGACGAGGTGGCGCTGGTGTGCCGCGCGTTCGACGTGACACTCAACGATGTCGCGTTGGCAGCAATCACCGATGCCTTTCGCAACCTGCTGATCGGCCGCGGTGAGAAACCACAACGTGATTCACTGCGCACGCTGGTTCCGGTTTCGGTGCGCGCCAACGGTGACATCAACAAGGTCGACAACCGGGTGTCACTGATGCTGCCGTACCTCCCAGTCGAGAAGTCAGACCCCGAGGACCAACTGCGAACGGTGCACAGCCGACTGACACGCGCGAAAGGCAGCGGACAGCGACAGGCGGGACAGATTCTGATCTCGGCGGCCAATATCATTCCGTTCCCCTTAACGGCGTGGGCCGTTCGCGCGGCGACCCGCTTGCCCCAACGAGGCGTCGTCACCGTGGCGACAAACGTACCGGGCCCACGAAAAGAGATGCACGTCATGGGACGAAAAGTGTTGCGCATGTTCCCGATTCCACCGATCGCCCTCGGGCTTCGGACGGGAATCGCAATCGTGAGCTACGCCGACAAATTGGTCTTCGGCATCACCGGCGACTACGACACTGCCCCCGACATCGACGACATCGCCCGCGGTATCGAACGAGCAGTGGCACGTCTCGCCGCGCTACCAACGCCGGCCTGAAGACCCTTGGAGGCGCGTCGTCATGGCTCGCGCGACTGCGAACACTGAAATCGTCACCAAGGCGATCCGGTTAGCGTGCAGAGCGCCGTCGCTACACAACAGTCAGCCGTGGCGGTGGGTTCTAGGCGAGGCAGTGGTCGACTTATTCGTCGACCACGAGCGAGTCATACGCTCGGCCGACAGTTCAGGCCGCGAGGCGCTGATCAGTTGCGGTGCGGCCCTCAGTCATTTCCGGATCGCGATGGCCGCGGCGGGGTGGAAAGCAAACGTCGATGCCTTTCCCAGCCCGAGTGAACGCGACCATCTCGCTTCGCTCGACTTCAGCCCTGCTGAAGATGTCACCGGCGCCGAGCGTGAGCGCGCCGAGGCGATCCTGAGGCGACGGACCGATCGGCTCCCCTTCCATGCACCCAGCCACTGGGAGTTGATCGAACCCGCGCTGCGCAATGCTGTTGACCACGTCAAGGTCTCACTCGACATAATGGCAGACGACGCGCGGCCAACACTGGCCTTGGCGTCCCGGCTTGCGGAGTCCGTTAGGTCGTACGACGAGTACTACCACGACGAAATGCACTGGTGGACAGAACCGTTTCGAGGCTATGAGGGCGTGCCGCCGAGTGCGCTGGTGTCTGAAGGAGAGCGCGAGAGAGTCGGTATCAACCGCAATTTCCCTGTCACGCAATACGGGGATCGCCGCCCCGACGTCCGAACGGACGAAGCGAAGATACTCGTCCTGTCGACTCCCGAATACACCCGAGCTGACGCGCTCAACTGCGGCGAGGCGCTTTCCACTGTCCTGATCGAGTGCACCAGGGTTGGACTGGCCACCTGCACGCTGACGCATATGACCGAGGTGCCGAAAAGCCGCACCGTCATCCAAGAGCTCACCGGTAGCCGAGCCTTCCCACAGCTCTTGATTCGGGTGGGCAACGCGCCGGTGCTCGAGGACATCCCAGCACCGACACCACGCCGGCCTCTGAGCGAAGTAATGGAGACAAAAGTCCACGAGCCTAGGAGCGCCAGATGTCCCCAGCTGTAACCAGGTCCGGCATATTGGTCGGTGTCGACGGCTCAGCCGAATCCGACGCCGCGATCCGCTGGGCGACTCATGAAGCGGTGATGCGACGTGCGGCAATGACTTTGATGCATGTCGTCGCACCTCTGGCCGCGAGCTGGCCGATGGGGCCGGTGTACGCCGACATCACCGAGTGGCAACGTAACAACGCGCGGCATATTCTCGACGAAGCGCTCAAGGTCCTGCGGACCACAGTCTCTGCGTCACAGCTCCCAGATGTACACATCGAGACACTGAACTCGAGCGTGGTGCCGACATTGGTCCGCGCATCCGAGAACCATCAGATGATCGTCGTCGGTAGCCGCGGATCCAGTGCGCTCGGCCGACTTTTGCTGGGCTCGGTGAGTACCGGCCTGGTGCACCATGCGAGCTGCCCGGTAGCGGTCATTCGTCCCGAGCCCGAACCCTCGTACGGCGATGCCCCCATCCTGCTGGGCATCGACGGGTCACCGGCCTCCGAAGCGGCGACGGCGCTGGCCTTCGACGAGGCCTCACGCCGCGGGGTAGATCTGGTGGCATTGCACGCGTGGAGCGACGTGGCAGTCTTTCCGATTCTGGGTATGGACTGGCACGAGTACGAGAGCCAGGGACACGAGATCCTGAGCGAGCGACTTGCCGGCTGGCAGGAACAGTACCCAGACGTGCATGTGGAGAGACGCCTCGTCTGCGATCAGCCGGCCCGCTGGCTGACTCGTGAGTCTCAGCACGCCCAACTGGTGGTGGTCGGCAGTCGCGGGCGAGGCGGATTCGCCAGCACATGGTTGGGTTCGGTCAGCAACGCCGTAGCGCAATCCGCAAACGTACCCGTAATCGTGGTACGCGAAGCGACACCCGCATCGAAGTCGGTCACGGACCGATGAAACCGTTCAATGACCCCGCCGGACATGGGGCAATGATCGTCACACTGACTATGAACCCGGCGCTCGACATCACAACAAGCGCTGATGTGGTCCGCCCGACCGACAAGATACGTTGCCGCGGAGCCCGTTACGATGCGGGCGGCGGCGGCATCAACGTGGCCCGGGTCGCGTCTGTTCTCGGCGCGTCCGTGTCGGCGGTGTTCCCCGTGGGCGGACCAACGGGCGATCTGCTGACCGAGCTCGTCGGCAACGCGGACGTTCCGTATCGCCGGGTGGCGATTTCCCTTCCGACCCGGGAGAGTTTCACCGTTGACGAAAAGAGCAGCGGCCAGCAATACCGCTTCGTCCTTCCCGGCCCGCATCTGACGCCTACCGAACAAGCGAAGTGCCTCGACGAGTTGCAGTACGCGGCAAGGTCGGCCGCGATCGTGGTGGCAAGCGGCAGCCTTCCACCCGGCGTTCCATCCGACTTCTATCAGCGAGTTGCCGACATTTGTCGAGAGCTTGGTGTGCCGCTGGTCTTGGACACCTCAGGCGGCGGCCTTCAGCACATCACGTCCGGGGTGTTCCTCCTGAAGCCCAGCGTCCGAGAGCTACGGGAATGCTTCGGTCACGAACTTGCCACCGAATCCGAACAGTTGACCGCCGCGCACGAGCTCATTGACGCCGGCATGAGTCAGGCGGTTGTCGTGTCCCTCGGCTCGAAGGGCGCGCTACTGGCCACCCGTCACGGCAGCCAACGTTTCTCGGCGGCAAGGGTGCATGTGGTCAGCGGCGTCGGCGCGGGTGACGCCATGGTCGCGGCGATCACGGTCGGCGTGACGCGAGGATGGTCGTTGAGCAAATCGGTACGGTTCGGGATTGCTACCGGGGCGGCCATGCTCATGACCCCCGGCACCGCGCCGTGCCGTCGTGAGGATGCCGAACGCATATTCGAGCTTGCGCCAGAGCCAGAGGATATCATCGGCTAGCTTGCGGAAACTTCTGTGAGACAGCCGGTTCGCGATACAACGCGGCGCCGGCCGTGATCCCCGCGCCTGCGGCGACGACCATTGCCCGAGCTCCTGCGGGTAGAGGCTCAAGAGCTTGCTGCATTGCCGCGGCAAGCGAGGCCGTATGCATCTTCTCGTCGTCCGCGACCACGATCCGCTCGGGAGGGACATCGAGGTGCCTCGCGAGTGCGGTACGATATCCGTGTCGTGCGGGGGCCGCGATGATCACATCGATATCGAACAGCGTCAGCCCGGAGTCACCCAGGCACTTGCGGGCCGCTTGCGCTGCGGTAGCGGCAAGCCGCTCGTCCAGGACCGTCGACTCCTGAAATCGCAACACATTTCGTGCGTCGTCGGATCCGACTGTCGCTTGGAAGTCATTACCGTCATCGGGATCGTTGACCCATCTGATTCCACCTAAGCCGTCATCGTCATCGGTCCACCTGCACAGCAGCGCAGCACCGACGGGCGAGAACGGGAAATGTTCGCTCATCCCGCGGCCTGGATCGGCATCGCTGGCGGTGATGAGTGCACACCTGATCGTGTGCGACCTCAGAAATCCGTCGACGATCTGTAGTCCGGTCAGGATTCCGCATGTTCCGTTGGAGATGTCGAACGAGAACGTGCCGTGCGTATCTTCGTGCGGATCCTCGGGATTCGCCCCGATGTCTTCCTGAATGAGCGCCGCGAGTGCGGGCTCCGCCAAGTTCTTGTCCCGATAGATCCCGGCATTGACAAGCAGATCGACGACATTGGCGTCTCGTCGCGCGTCTTGGAGACACGAATTGGCAGCCGAGACTGCAAGCTGCAGAGCGCTGTGACGAGACCGCCAGCCGCCCTTCGTGATTCCCAGTCGATCAATGATTGTGCCCATAGCGGTTCACCAGATCCTCGTCCAGGGTCATGAGTACCACGCCGATCTCAAGACCTGATGCAAGTGCGATGAGCGCGATCGTGTCACCGGGCAAGATCCGGCCGGCTTCCAATTCCTCGACCAGTGCCACGGTATGCGTGGTCGACGCCGTGTTCCCGTAACGGTCAACTGTAATCACGGCGTCGTGGCGCGGGCTATCGCCGAAGACTGACTTCATCTCGGCCATCCCCTTACGGATGGCACGGGCCGACGTCTGATGCGTGATCACGTGGTCGATGTCGTGAATCGAGATGCCCGCCGCCTCGAGGACTTCATTCAGCAGGAGCGGTGTATCCGAAATCGCGACCCGCTGAATCGCCCTGGAGTCTGTGAACATCCGGGCACCCGGGTCCCTGCCCTTCGGATACGCCAGACACAGCCGGCTATGGTCGGCGATGGTGGTGAAGCCGGCGAGGCTGATCGCGCCCGAACCCTCATCGGCGCGCTCCAGCAGAAGCGCCGCGCCAGCGTCCCCGAGCGTCAGACATGCGAGTTCTTTACTCATGATGGTGCGGATGTGACGTGCGGCGTTTCGGCCCAGCGGCGAGATGTACTCGCCGCTGACGACCAGGCCGCGCTTGACGATGCCCTGCCGTATCCAGTTGTTCAACACCGTGACGCCGGTTAGCATGCCGGCGCAAGCGTTCGAGACGTCGAAAGTGATCGCGTTGGCGGCACCGATCTCCCTGGCGATGGCGATGCTCATGGTGGGCTCGAGTCGCTGAGTGAGGCCGCCATGAAGCTTCGTGATGCTGCAGTTGATCACCACGTCAAGAGATGAGCCGTCGCACTGCGCCTTGTCAAGACAGTTGCGCGCAGCCTTTACGGCAAGGCTGTAGGAGTCTTCGTCACCCGCCGACACTCGCCGTTCGTGAATTCCCGTCAGCCGTTCCAGGTCAATGTGGGTGTTGTGGCGCGTGCTCGACATCAACTCGTCGGTGGTGAGCCGCGTGGCAGGGAGGTGACGACCCGCCCCGGCCAGCCGGGCCCGGTACGGCTCGCGAGTCGTGTGCTTGGAGTCGTCCATCACCAGCCAGCGAGTGGCCATTGGCCATGCCTCCCTTCGAGATCGAAATCGAGAGCGTCAGAATCGGGTCATAGCGTCGACGCAACCAGTCCGGCAAGGTCAACGAGACGGTGGGAGTAGCCCCACTCGTTGTCGTACCAGCCGACGATCTTCACCAAGTTTCCGGTGACTTTGGTCAGCCCGGAGTCGAAGATGCACGACGAGGGATCGGTCACGATATCGGAGGAAACGATGGGGTCGTCTGTGTAAGTAAGGAACCCCTTGAGCTCGCCGTCGGCGGCGGTAGCGAACGCGGCGTTGACCGCCTCGACCGTTGCCGGTTCGCGCACGGTCACTGTGAGGTCGGTGGCTGATCCGGTCGGCACCGGTACCCGCAACGCGTAGCCGTCGAGGCGACCCTCGAGTTGTGGGAGCACCACACTGATCGCCCGGGCGGCCCCGGTGGATGTCGGGACCACGTTGATCGCCGCCGCGCGGGCCCGTCGCAGATCCCGGTGCGGGCCGTCCTGCAGGTTCTGGTCCGGGGTGTAGGCGTGAATAGTGGTCATCAGGCCACGTTCGATCCCGAAAGCCTCGTCGAGCACCTTCGCCATCGGCGCCAGGCAGTTCGTCGTGCACGACGCGTTCGAAACGACGGTCTGGGTGCCGTCGTAGTCGCGGTGGTTGACGCCCATCACGACGGTGAGGTCGGCGCCCTTGGAGGTCGCGGACACCACCACCTTCTTCGCTCCTCCGTGCATGTGACCGCGGGCCTGTTCTGCGGAGGTGTACCGCCCGGTGGACTCGATCACGACATCCACGCCGAGATTTCCCCAAGGCAGCGCCGTCGGCCCATTGGCGACCGACCATGCCTTGATCGGCCGGTCCCCCACCACAATGTCGCTACCGTCGACCGACACCTCGCGCGGAAAACGCCCGAGGACAGAGTCGTACTTGAGCAGGTGCGCCAGAGTGTTGATGTCAGTGAGGTCGTTCACCCCGACGATCTCGATGTCGGTGGTGCCTGCCGTCTGTTGTGCGTCCACGGCGCGGAAGAAGTTTCGGCCGACGCGGCCGAAACCGTTCACACCTACCCGGATCGTCATGATGTCTCCTCAACTGTCTGTGGTCTGGCCGGCGCATTGCCCGCATCACCTTGAGTCTGACGAGGTTTGCGGCCCAGAAGCAGAGGAGAAGGTCCTCGCTTTTGGTCGCGGATACCTATCGAGCCGCGGTGAGCAACACCTTCAGTGCCCCGGTGCCGGCGGCGTTGCCGAATACGTCGTAGGCGGTCTCGAATTCGTCAAGGCCGAATCGGTGGGTGATCATCGGCGAGGTGTCGAGCTGGTGACTGGCGACCAGGCCTATCAGTGTCGGCGTTGAATACGTGTCGACAAGCCCGGTCGTGATGGTCAGGTTCTTGATCCAGATGTCCTCCATGTGCAGGGTCGCCGGCGCCCCGTGCACGCCGATGTTGGCGACGTGCCCGCCAGGGCGGACCAGCCGAACCGCTTGCTCGAATGTCTGGGGGATCCCGACGGCTTCCATTGTCACGTCGGCACCCAGCCCGCCGGTCAGTCCAGCGATGACCGCCCATGGGTCGTCTTTGCCGCTGTTGACGACGATGTCGGCGCCGAACTTGCGGGCGGCTTCGAGCCGGGATTCGGCGAGGTCGATGGCGACGATGTGGCTGGGGCTGAAGAGCCGCGCGGTCATGATCGCGGCCAGCCCGATCGGCCCCGCGCCTATGATGGCGACTACGTCGGCAGGACGCACCGCACCATTGAGCACGCCCACTTCGTAGGCCGTGGGCAGGATGTCGGCGAGCACGATCATCTGTTCGTCGGTGACTCCGTCGGGTACCGCATGTGTCGAGTTCTCGGCGAACGGCACCCGCACGTATTCGGCTTGGGTGCCGTCGATCAGGTGGCCGAGAATCCAGCCGCCCCCATTGAGACACTGCCCGTAGCTGCCCTCGCGGCAGTACCGGCAGCTGCCACACGAGGTGATGCACGAAACCAGGACCCGATCGCCAACGGCGAGCTTCTGAACCGCGGAGCCGACCGCGGTGACCGTGCCGACGGCCTCGTGGCCGAGAATGCGGCCGTTCACCACCTCCGGTACGTCGCCGCCCAGGATGTGCAGATCGGTGCCGCAGATCGTGACAGCATCGACTCGCACGACTGCGTCGGTGGACTCCTGGATCACTGCATCGGGCACCTCTTCCCAGGCTCGCTTGCCTGGGCCGTGATAAACGAGCGCCTTCATGATGTTGGTCCTTTCGTTCGTGGTCGGCTGAGGCCGGCCTCCGGTCCCGCGCTGGGACGAGAATCGTTTGAAACCATGGCTTTCGCCCGATCTTGGCAACGACAGCGAGACGTTATCCACGCTGTGCGGGGCACCTCTGAGTCTGCTGCCGCAGCAGCCATGCCGGTAACGGTCGAACTGCTCCCTAATGGGGGCACAGGTCACGACTCTGAAAGGCATTTAGGCCCTTTTCCCTTGACGCTTCGGCCGGTAGGCCATCGCCATCAAGTGGCGACATAGTCCATTGGACTGTCACCTATTCGAGTGACCTTCGACCCTGGTTCCCTGCCTGTCGCCGTGAGACGTTGGCAGTTGCAGCGCTGTGTGTGGCAATCAACGCCGTACCGGAGTGCTTGAAGCGCAACGAGAGGACAGATCATGGGTACGTCCGGCTACATCCGCTTTTTCGAGGAGATGGACATCGACGACGTGCCTCGGGTCGGCGGCAAGAACGCCTCGCTGGGCGAGATGTTCCAGAAGCTGTCGGACCGGGGCGTCCGCGTCCCGCACGGTTTCGCCATCACCGCCGAGGCCTACCGCTACATGTTGGACAAGGCCGGCGCCTGGGACCGGCTGCACGCCGAGCTCGACGACATCGACCCCGTCGACGTCGCCGCGCTGGCGCGGAAAGCCAAGCGTGCCCGTGAGATCGTCTACGGCGCTGGGCTCCCCGGCGACCTGGCCGCCGAGATTCTGGCCGCCTACCGCAAGCTTCAACAGGAGTACGGCGAAGAGGTGAGTCTCGCCGTGCGCAGCTCGGCGACTGCGGAGGACCTACCGACGGCAAGCTTCGCCGGCCAACAGGATTCATATCTCAACATCAAGGGCGAGGAGAGCCTGCTCGACACGTGCCGCCGTTGCTTCGCCAGCCTCTTCACCGACCGCGCCATTCACTACCGGATCGACCAGGGCTTCGACCATTTCAAGGTCTCGCTGTCCATCGGCGTGATGAAGATGGTGCGCTCCGACATCGCATCGTCGGGTGTGATGTTCTCCCTCGACACCGAGTCGGGCTTTCGCGACGCCGTGTTCATAACGGGCGCCTACGGCCTTGGCGAGAACGTGGTTCAAGGCGCAGTCGACCCCGACGAGTTCTACGTTCACAAGCCGACCTACCTTGCCGGCCACCGCGCGGTGTTGCGCCGACTACTCGGCGACAAGGCGGTGAAGATGATCCTCGTCGAGGGCGAGACGAAGAACACGACGCGAAACATTCCAACCCCAAAGGCCGACCGCGCCCGGTTCTGCCTCACCGACTCCGACGCGCTGGAACTGGCCGGCTACGCGTGCACCATCGAGCAGCACTACGGGCGGCCAATGGACATGGAGTGGGCCAAGGACGGAATCGACGGAAAGCTCTACATCGTCCAGGCCCGGCCGGAGACCGTTGCGTCCCAACACAGCGTGACCGCGCTGGAGTCTTATGTGCTCGAGGGCAAGGGCGAGATACTCACCGAGGGCCGGTCCGTCGGCGAACGAATCGCCTCGGGTCCGGTGAGACGGATCGAGAACCTCACGCACCTGGCGGAATTCAAGCCCGGCGAGGTACTCGTCGCCGACACCACCACACCCGACTGGGAGCCGGTAATGAAGACCGCTGCGGCAATCGTCACCAACCGCGGTGGTCGCACCTGCCACGCGTCGATCATCGCCCGCGAGCTCGGCATCCCCGCTGTGGTCGGCACCGGCGACGCGACGACCAGCGTGCCCGATGGCACGGTCGTCACGGTGTCGTGCGCCGAGGGTGACTCGGGCCGCGTATACCGCGGCGAACTGGGTTTCCATGTGGACCGCACCGAGGTGGCGGACCTGGCCAGGCCGCATACGCAGCTGATGGTCAATCTCGGAAATCCCGACCTCGCCTTCAAGACGTCGTTCCTACCCAACGACGGTGTCGGACTCGCGCGGATGGAGTTCATCATCAGCGAGTACATCCGGGTCCACCCGCTAGCCCTCCTGCACCCCGAGAAGGTTGACGACCCCGAGGCGCGCCGGACGATCGATCGGCTCACCCAGGGCTACGCCGATGGGAGCGCCTTTTTCACCGAACGTCTCTCCGAAGGGATCGGCACGATCGCCGCCGCCTTCTGGCCGAAGCCCGTGGTGGTCCGGATGTCGGACTTCAAGAGCAACGAGTACGCCAGCCTGCTGGGCGGACAGGGCTTCGAGCCCTCGGAAAGCAACCCGATGATCGGCTTCCGGGGCGCCTCGCGCTACGCACATCCCGCCTATGCCGAGGGCTTCGCGCTGGAGTGCAGCGCGATGCGACGCGTACGCGACGAGATGGGGCTGACGAACGTCATCCTCATGCTCCCGTTCGTGCGCCGAGTGGCCGAGGCCGACCTTGTGCTCCGGACAATGGCCGATCTCGGCCTGCGCCGGGGCGAAAACGGGCTCAAGGTGTACGCAATGTGCGAGATCCCGAACAACGTGATCCTGATCGACGAATTCGCCAAACGTTTCGACGGCTTCTCCATCGGGTCCAACGACCTGACGCAGCTCACCCTCGGCGTCGATCGTGACAGCGAGATCGTCGCCTTCGACTACGACGAACGCGACGAGGGTGTCAAGGAGATGATTCGCCTTGCGGTCGAGGGCTGCCGTCGCAACGGCATTCACTCGGGACTGTGCGGGCAAGCGCCTTCGGATTACCCGGACATGGCGGAGTTCTTGGTTCGGGTCGGCATCGAGTCGATGAGCCTCAACCCTGACACGGTGGTGAAAACCACCCGCCAGGTCCTCGACCTGGAGCGCCAACTCGTGCCCACTTCGGTGTCATGAAACTGCCGATCACCATCGACCCGCGGTACCACGACGCGGTGCTCTTCGACCTCGACGGTGCGCTGACCAACGACGTGCAGCTTTTCGGGGCAACGGTCGACCTGGCCCGGAAACTGCAGGGCATCGGCGTCTCCGCAGGGGCATATTCGTCGAGCCCGCAATGTCAGCAGGCATTGAAAGCCGCCGGTATCGACGATCTGTTCGGCGTCTGCATCGACGGAATCGCCGGCGAGCGAGGGACGGCCGAAAAGCCTGACCCTGCCGTCCTTCTGGAAGTCGTCAGCCGACTCGGCGTGCGGCCGCAACGGTGTGTCGTCGTGGAGACCTCCGGTGCCGGAGTGGCGGCAGGCCGCGACTGCGGTTTCGCGCTCGTCATCGGCATCGACGGCGCCGGACGTGCCGACAACTTGGCGCGCAGCGGTGCCGACATCGTGATCGGCGACCTGGCCGACGTCGCCGTTCGTACCGGTGACAGGCGGATCTCGGAACTGCCGAACGCGCTGGAATCGTACGGTCAGCTGATCGGCATCACGAGCGCACGGGAGTCGATGGTGTTCCTGGACTACGACGGAACACTGTCCCCCATCGTTTCGGATCCAGATGCCGCCAGACTCGTCGACGGCGCCGCCGAGGCGCTCGAACTCGTCGCGGCGGCATGTCCCGTGGCAGTCCTGAGCGGTCGCGACCTCGCGGACATCCGCACCCGTGTTGACACGCCGGGGATCTGGTATGCAGGCAGCCACGGGTTCGAGCTGACCGGACCGGATGGCACATATCACGAGAACGAAGAGGCCGCCGCGTTCGTACCGATCCTCGAACGCGCGGCCGCAGAACTGAGCCAGAGCTTGGCACAGATTCCGGGAGTGCGTGTCGAGCACAAGCGCTTCGCCGTCGCGGTTCACTACCGCGAGGTCGCCGAGGAGCATGTCGGCGAGATCGTTTCTACGACACATAAACTCGGACAACGAGCAGGCTTGCGGGTGACCAGCGGGCGCATGCTCGTCGAGCTTCGGCCCGACCTCGACTGGGACAAGGGCACCACGCTCGCCTGGATTCGCGACCGTATCGACCCGTCGGGGTCCTTGCTGCCGATCTACATCGGCGATGATCTCACCGACGAAGACGCCTTCGAGGCGATCAAGTTCGACGGCATCGGGATCGTCGTCGGCCACGACGAGGACGGCGACCGCAGGACGGCTGCCCACTTCACCCTTCAGAGTCCTGATCACGTGCGCGAGTTTCTTCAACGCGGATCGCTTTGGCTGGCATACAAGCATCGGGCATCGGGCGAGGCATGGGACTACGTCTTCGACGGATACGATCCGCACAGCGAGAAGCTCCATGAGGCGTTGTGCACCTTGGGAAACGGCTACTTCGCGACCAGGGGCGCCGCACCGGAGTCGAGGGCCGGGCGTGTGCACTATCCGGGCACCTACGGCGCAGGGGTCTACAACCGCCTCGTTGATGACGTCTCGGGAACCGAGATCGACAACGAGAGCCTGGTGAACCTGCCGAACTGGCTGGCCCTCACCTTCCGTATCGATGGCGGCAGCTGGTTTGACATCGACGCGGTCGACGTCTTGTCCTACCGGCAAACACTCGATCTTCGCGGCGCGGTACTGACCAGGGTGGTGCGCTTCACCGACGACGCAGGCCGCACAACATCACTGACCCAGCGACGTTTCGTCGCGATGCACATGGCCCACGTAGGCGGTCTCGAGACGACGATCGTCGCCGAGGACTGGTCGGGGACGCTCGAGATTCGTTCGACCCTGGACGGCGGCGTGACAAACTCGCTAGTCGAGCGCTACCGGGACCTCGACAGTCAGCATCTCGGCTCGGTGGAAACTCGTGAGATATCCGGAAACTCGGTGCTGCTCACCGCCCAGACGACACAATCCCGCATTCCCATCGCCATGGCTGCGCGCACCACCGTCTGGCGCGACGGGGAGAAGGTCGCCGCCACCTATCGCTTGTTCGACGAGGCAGCCGAAATCGGCCACGACATCATCGTTGAGCTGTCAGTTGGCGACGCGGTGACGGTGGAGAAGATCGCGACCGTCTACACAGGCCGTGATGTCGCGATGTCGGAACCCGGAGTCGATGCCGAGCGGTGGCTGAGCCGGCTGGGACGGTTCGCCGAGCTACTCGACGGGCATCTGACCGAATGGATACACCTGTGGGAGCGGCTATCAATCGAATTCGACGACTTCACCTACGAATTGCGCATTCTGCGGCTGCACATGCTGCACCTGCTCCAGACGGTGTCACCGAATTCGTCGGACCTCGATGTCGGGGTGCCGGCCCGTGGTCTGCATGGTGAGGCATATCGCGGCCACATCTTCTGGGACGAGCTGTTCATCTTCCCGGTACTGAACCTGCGGCTGCCCATGATCACCCGATCGCTGCTCGGCTACCGGTATCGGCGTCTGCCGGAAGCCCGTCACGCCGCCGCGGCCGCAGGCTACGCCGGCGCAATGTTCCCCTGGCAGTCCGGTAGCGACGGACGCGAGGAAAGCCAACGGCTGCACCTTAATCCGCGCAGCGGCCGGTGGAACCCCGATGCAAGTGAACGCGCTCACCACATCGGTGTCGCCGTCGCCTACAACGCGTGGAAGTTCTACCAGGCCACCGGGGACCTCGCCTACCTGATCGACTACGGCGCCGAGATGCTGGCCGAGATCGCGCGCTTTTTCGTCAGCGTGGCGACGTACGACGAAGGGCGAGGTCGCTTCGGCATCCGGGGCGTCATCGGCCCTGATGAATTCCACTCCGGCTATCCCGACAGTCCGTACGAAGGTATCGACAACAACGCCTACACCAACGTGATGGCGGTTTGGGTGATCATGCGGGCCATGGACGCATTGGATCTGCTTCCGCTGCCGAACCGCCTGGACCTGCTGGAAAGGCTCGGACTGCACAGCGACGAACTAAAGCACTGGGATGAGGTCAGCCGCCGGATGTTTGTCCCGTTTCACGACGGCATCATCAGCCAGTTCGAGGGATACGACGATCTGGCGGAACTGGATTGGGACCGCCTTCGTCGCCAGTACGGCAACATCCAACGCCTCGATCGCATCCTCGAGGCGGAGCAGGACGACGTGAACCGTTACAGGGCGTCCAAGCAGGCCGACGCGCTCATGCTGCTCTACCTGTTGTCGGCGCCTGAACTGCGTGAATTGCTGGACCGGCTCGGTTATCCCTTCCCGCCCGACCGGGTACCGGAGATGGTGGACTACTACCTGGCCCGCACGTCGCATGGGTCCACGCTCAGCGGTGTGGTGCACACCTGGGTGCTGGCAAGGGCCAACCGCGACCGAGCGATGGAGTTCTTCCAGCAGGCGCTGAAGTCCGACGTCTCCGACATCCAGGGCGGCACCACCTCCGAAGGCATCCACCTGGCCGCGATGGCCGGCACCGTCGACCTCATGCAGCGCTGCTTCACCGGTTTGGAGACCAGGTCAAACCGCCTGATCCTGTCCCCGTACTGGCCGGAATCACTTGGCGTGCTGGCGATCCCGATCCACTACCGCGGTCTGCATCTGCACCTACGGGTCAGCGGGAAGGGTGTGATCATCAGTGTGGATCCACGCGAAGCCCCCGGGATCGAAGTGGAATGCCACGGTCGTGTCGTTCAGCTGATGCCCGGAACCACCGTCCGATTCCCCGGCTGATGGCTGACGCCGAAGACCTCACGCCGCTCGCGGACCTCAGGCACGGGCATCTTCTCGGTGGCCCGGTGCGTCAACGCCGACCCGTCTACCTCGACTTGCTGCCGCCGTGCAATGCCGGCTGTCCAGCAGGCGAGAACATCCAGGCCTGGCTGGCGCACGCCACCGCAGGGCGACACGAAGCCGCGTGGCGGCAGCTCGTCGCGGACAACCCGTTCGCGGCCATCCACGGCCGGGTGTGTTATCACCCGTGCGAAACCGTCTGTAACCGAGCACATCTCGACAGCGCAGTGTCGATCCACTCGGTCGAGCGGTTCCTCGGCGACCTGGCACGGGAGCGCGGCTGGAAGTTTGAACCACCGTCGGTGCCGACCGGTAAGCGGGTCTTGGTCGTAGGCGCGGGGCCCAGCGGTCTGTCTGCCGCCTACCATTTGGCGCGGCTCGGCCACGAGGTCGAGATCCGCGACGCGGGCGCGGCGCCCGGCGGGATGATGCGGTACGGCATTCCGAGCTATCGGCTGCCCCGCGACGTGCTCGATGCCGAGCTGAACCGGATCGTGGCGATGGGCGTCGGGGTGACCTGTGACCATCGGGTCGACGACCTTGCCGCAGAGCGGGACGAAGGCGGCTTCGACGCGGTATTCGTCGCGATCGGCGCACACCTGGCCAAACGTGTCGACATCCCGGCCCGTGACGCCGGCACGATGGTCGATG
>JBKPSU010000037.1:0-21643 GCA_046735135.1 Actinomycetota bacterium | reverse complement strand
TCACATGGCCTCCCTCCGCCATACGCCATCAGAAATGCTAACCCCGCAGTTCAGGCCTCAAGCGCAATCGAGCCTCTACGATCGAAAAGCCATGGCGTCCCATACGAACACCGAAGCCCAGTCGTCGGTTCATGGATCCGGTGGCACCCAATCCGTCAGGGTGGCCGTCGTCCTCGCCGCGCTAGGCGTCGTGTTCGGCGACATCGGCACCAGCCCGATCTACACCGTCCAGACGGTGTTCAGCCCGTCCGATCCGCACCCTGTGCCACTCAATGCCCAAAACGTCTACGGCGTCGTATCCCTGATCTTCTGGTCGATCATGATCATCGTCACGCTTACCTACGTAAGCCTCGTGATGCGCGCGGACAACGACGGCGAGGGCGGCATCATGGCGCTCATCACGCTGCTGCGCCGCTGGGGATCCGAGACCCGTCATCGCACAGCGCTGATACTCGCCGCGCTCGGCGTCTTCGGCGCATCACTGTTCTTCGGCGACAGCATGATCACTCCGGCGATCTCGGTGCTTTCCGCGATCGAGGGCATTGAGGTCGTCGACCCCAGTTTCGAGCAATGGGTCGTGCCGATCACCGTTGTCATCATCGTCGCGTTGTTCTACGTGCAGAGGCATGGCACCGCAACTGTGGGGCGCGCCTTCGGCCCGGTGATGGTCGCGTGGTTCCTCGCCATCGGCGCATGCGGTGTTACCGGGATCGTCGCCCATCCGGAAATTCTCAAGGCCTTGTCGCCGACCTATGCCCTGACGTTCATCGTTGGGCATTTCGAGATCGCCTTCTTCGCGTTGACGGCCGTCGTGCTCGCCGTGACGGGCGCGGAGGCGCTGTACGCGGATATGGGCCACTTCGGCCGCAAAGCGATCACCCGAGGCTGGCTCTCTGTCGTGCTGCCCGCGCTGGCGCTCAACTACCTCGGCCAGGGCGCGCTGCTGATCGGTGATCCAGCCACCATGCGCGCACCCTTCTTCCTCCTGATCCCCAGCTGGGCACTGTGGCCGATGGTGCTGTTGGCCACCGCCGCAACGGTAATCGCGTCGCAGGCCGTCATCACGGGTGCGTTTTCGCTGGCGTCGCAAGCCGCTCGCATCGGGTACCTGCCGCGTCTGCGGGTCATCCACACCTCAGCATCGCGCGAGGGTCAGATATACGTGCCGTGGATAAACGGCGTACTGACGGTCGCGGTGCTGACGCTGGTGCTGACATTCCGCAGCTCCGAACGCCTGGCATATGCCTACGGCATGGCGGTCACCGGAACGATCACCATCACCCTCTTGCTATTCCTGTATTACGCCCGAACCAGATGGCATGCCCCGCTGTGGCTGGTGGTGATCGGTGGCGGCATCCTGCTGATGATCGATCTGCTGTTCGTCGCCGCCAACTTGACCAAGGTCGTGCACGGCGCGTGGCTGCCGCTGTTGATCGGCGTCGTGTCGTTCACCGTGATGGTCACCTGGCATCGCGGACGCGAAATCGTCACCGAGGCAAGGGAAGAGGCCGAGGGGCCGCTCGACGAATTCATCGCCGAGCTCCGCGAGTGCGAGCCGCCGTTGGTGCGCGTGCCGGGCACGGCCGTCTTCCTCAACCGCGGCAAAGAGACGGCGCCTCTTGCACTGCGGACCTGCGTCGAGCACACCCACGTGCTCCACAAACACGTGATCATCGTGTCCATCGAGACGCTTCCAATGCCTCGCGCGCCGGAAGCCGAACGCATCGAAGTGGACGCGCTCGGCTACAAGCGTGACGGAATCGTCTTCGTCACAGCGAATTACGGCTACATGGAGACGACGCACGTGCTGGACGCGCTTCGCAGCCTCACCCCCAAGCAGGCTGAGGGCAAGATCGCGATCGACGACGCCTCCTACTTCCTGTCCAAGCTCGAACTCATTCGGGGTCGCAAGAAGACGATGGCGCAGTGGCGTAAGCGCTTGTTCATCGCCACGTCCTACATCACTGCCGATGCGGCCCAGCGATTCGGCCTGCCGCGCGATCGCACGGTGATCATGGGTTCGCGGATCGAGGTCTAGTCGGGCCGCCGTCAGGGCGCGTCGGCGCCGAGCGATACGGCAATCTTGTTAGCGGCGTTGTGCATCACGTCGGCGGTCAACTCGAAGGCCTCCGCCTCGCTGAAGTGCGTGTGGATCCCTGCCGCGACGTCCGGCTCGATCGCCGCCGGTGTCCAGATCAGGGCGTCGACGTAGCGCAACGCAGCCTTGTGCCGATCAGTCAGCCGATCAGCCGCCTCGTACCGCTCGATCTGCTCGTACATCGTCTCGGAGCCGCCCGCATCAAGCGCGTCATTCTCCCGCCGTGCCTTGCACATCCGGCAGTTGTGTTGTGTGGCGCCGCGCAGTCGTACGACTTCCGTTGTCACCGGGTCGAGTCCGCGCAACGCGGCCACGCCGGGAAGAAGACGATTGAATAGCACATCGGCCAGGTCGCTGTCGTGGTCCCACACGACCGGCTCCGTCCACGGCACCGGCATGCCGAGTGCCTCCAAGCCCGCCCGGACCCGTGGCAGAAAGTCCGCGACGAACGTCAAGACCACCGCCGGAAATGCCGAGCGGCCGAGCGCGGACGTGAACCTGCCGCGCAGATCGTCACCGATGGATGACACATCGACGCTGAACTGCTCGGCGAACTCGACGAGAACCGACTCCGGCTCGTCGGTTGGGCCGTCGACGCTGGCCTCCGCAGGCAGTGCGGGCAACGACAGCGTCTTGGCGCAGGTCTGCCGTGCCAGCGCATTGATCCGGCCGTGTGCCGGCGGAGCGAGTGCCAGAAGCTGACCGAGAAGGCCGTTCAACGGATCGTGCATCATTCGCATTATTGCGCCTTGCTGACCGATGACATGTGGAAGTCGGGGATCCGCAACGGCGGCATCGCCGCCCTGGTGGCCCAGTCCCCCCATTCGCGCGGCAGCGTGACCTGGCTGGCCCCGGCCTCGCTGACGCGGCGCAACAGGTCGAGCGGGCTCTCGTTGAACCGGAAATTGTTGACGGCGGCGGTCACCGTGCCGTCCTCGATCAGGTAGACGCCATCGCGGGTAAGGCCGGTCAGCAGCAGCACGGTCGGATCGACAACGCGGATGTACCACAGCGTCGTCAACAGCAGTCCGCGCTCGGTACCTGACACCATGTCGGCGAGGCTGTCGGTTCCGCCGGTCATCAGCATGTTGTCGGCGGGCACCGCCACCGGGACACCGAACTCCGCGGCCGTGGCCCGCGGATAGGCCAGCGCATTGATCGTCCCGTCGCGAATCCAGTCGACCCGTTCGATGTCCATGCCGTTGTCGAACACCGACACCCGCTCCGAGGAACTCGGCACCGAGACGTAGGGCATGCACGCAAGAGCGGTAACCGCCGGATCGGTGTAGAGCGTGAGGGGCAGGTCGGTGAGCTTCTCCCCCACCCGCGTGCCGCCACCGGGCGCCGACAGCGCGGTACGGCCCTCCTGCGCACCGCGTCCGCCCATCGACCACGCGAGATAGATCATCAGGTCGGCGACCGCCGACGGCGGCAGGATCGTCTCATATCGGCCTGCGGGCAGTTCGACGGACCTCCGGGCCCAGTCGAGCCGGGTCGACAGCTGCTCGAGCATGAACTCGGTTGGCACATTGGCGAAGTCGGGTGTGCTGGTGCCCGCCCACCCGCTGGCCCCGTCGCGCTTGGCGTTGATCTCGACCGAACCCGTCGGCTGGGTGTAGCGCCGCCGCAGCCCATTGGACGTGGCGATGAACGTCGTCTCGACGATATGGCGTGCGTAGCCGTAAAGCCGGTCCGCCCTGGGGAATCCGCGCTGCAGCGCGCCCGCAACACCGCCGAACACCTCTACTCCGGTGCCGGGAATCGGTGCGTCCCAATCGTTGGGCAGATCCGCGGCGGGTAGCGGCGGTGCGCTGTCGCGGGCTTCCGGTGCCGACAGCGCGGCTTCCTGCGACGCAGCCACCAGCCCCGCGATGACCGACTCGTCGATCTCGCTGGACGTCAACGAGGCGACCTGACCGCGGTCCCCCCTTCGCACAATGGAGATGACCGTGGTCCTGCGCTGCACCGAAACACCGTTGGTGGTCATGGAATTGTTCGCCCACCGCAGCGCCGCGTCCGAGCGGTCGGTGACCACGACGATCGTCTCGTCGGCCTTGCCCAGCCGCGCCGCCTCCGCCAGCGCCAGGTCCACGACTTGCTGTGCGCCTATCACCGCTATCGCCCCCCTTCGGTGCGGGTGTTCAGCACGTTGATGCCGCGGAACAACGCCGACGGGCAGCCGTGACTGACCGGCGCCACCTGCCCGGGTTGCGCCTTGCCGCAGTTGAATGCGCCCCCGAGCCGCCATGTCGCCGGTCCGCCGACGGCTTCCATCGCGCCCCAGAAGTCGGTGGTGGTGGCCTGATAGGCGACATCGCGCAGTTGGCCATCGAGCTTGCCGCCGCGGATCCGGAAGAACCTCTGGCCGGTGAACTGGAAGTTGTACCGCTGCATGTCGATTGACCAGGAGTTGTCACCGACGACATAGATGCCGTCGTCGACGCGGGCGATCAGGCCGTCGGTGCTGATGTCGTCGGCGCCCGGCTGCAGGGACACATTGGCCATCCGCTGGATCGGCACGTGATGAGGCGAATCGGCGTACGAGCAGCCGTTGGAGCGGGCGATGCCCAGCCGCGGGGCGAACACCCGGTCGAGCTGATAGCCGACGAAAACGCCGTCGCGCACCAGATCCCATCGCTGTGCCTGCACGCCTTCGTCGTCCCAGCCGACGCTGGCTAGCCCGAATTCCTCGGTGCGGTCGGCTGTCACGTTCATCACCGGCGAGCCGTACCGCATCGTTCCCAATTTGTCGGGTGTGGCGAACGACGTTCCCGCGTATGCGGCTTCGTAGCCAATCGCACGGTCGTATTCAGTGGCGTGCCCGATGGATTCGTGGATCGTCAGCCACAGGTTCGACGGGTCGATCACCAGGTCCGTCGGGCCGGCCGTCACGCTGGGCGCCTTGGATTTCTCGGCGAGCAGCGACGGCAACTCGGCCAGCTCCGTCGTCCAGTCCCACACATCGTCGCCGTCGACCGCCTCCCAGCCCCGCATGGTCGGCGGCGCGAGCGTGCGCATGGACTCGAAGGTGCCCGCCGAGGCGTCGACGGCCACTGCCTCCAACGTCGGCTGCACGCGCACCCGCTGCTGGGTGATCGACGAGCCGAACGTGTCGGCGTAGAAGGTCTGCTCCTTCACCGCGTGCATGCTGGCCGACACGTGGTCCACGCCGTCGGAGGCCAGCAGCCGTCCCGAGTAGTCGCCGAGCAGCCCGATCTTGTCGGCGCCCGCGATCTCGAACGGGTCGATCCGGTAGTTCGACACCCAGCTGACACCGGCATACACGGGTTCAGGCGCCAGCCCGACCGTCTCGGCGTTGAGCACGGCCAGCGTCCGCGCCACCTGCACCGCGCGCCGGGCGGTCTCCGCGGCGACGCCGGGGTCCAGCTCGGCGTGTGACGCGAAGCCCCAGGTACCGTCGACGATCACCCGCACCGCGAGCCCGACCTCGCGGTCGACGACTGAGGCCTCCAGCTCACCGTCGCGGAGTTGCACCACGTCGTTGACGATGCGGTGGATGCGCAGGTCGCCATGGCTGGCGCCGGCCGCCGTGGCCGCCGACAGTGCCGCATCGGCAAGCTCTTGTCGCGGCAGCTCGAGGAAGTCGGCGTCGACTTGGCGGATCGCTGTCACGGCTAACACGGTAGTTCGACCGCGCCGCGCCCGCTTTAATGGCTCAGTGGCCATGCGGAAGGTCCGTTCAACGGCGATGGGGTACGCGCTGTTGGCGCCCAGTTTGTTCGGCGTGGTCACCTTCCTGCTTCTGCCGATGCTCGTCGTGCTCTGGCTCAGCGTGCACCGGTGGGATCTGCTCGGCCCGATTACCTATGTCGGACTGGACAATTGGCGCTCGGTGCTCACCGACCCGTCCTTTGCGACGTCGCTCCTGGTGACGGCACTCTTCATCGTGATCGTGGTGCCCGCACAATCGCTGCTCGGCCTCATCGCGGCGACGATGCTGGCCAGCGGGCTGCCCGGAAGCGGGTTCTTCCGCACGCTGTACGTGCTGCCGTGGATCTGTGCACCGCTGGCCATCGCGGTGCTGTGGCGGTGGATTCTGGCGCCGACCGACGGCGCGGTCAGCACGCTGCTGGGACATCGGATCGAATGGCTGACCGACCCGGACCTGGCGCTGCCCGTTGTGTCCGCCGTGACGGTATGGACCAACGTCGGCTACGTCACGCTGTTCTTCCTGGCCGGCATCCTCGCCATCCCCGGCGACATCCAGGGCGCCGCCCGAACCGACGGCGCGAACGCGTGGCAGCGGTTCCACAGGATCACGCTGCCGATGCTGCGACCGACGCTGTTCTTTGTGCTCGTCACCGGGGTCATCAGCGCCGCGCAGGTGTTCGACACCGTCTATGCGCTGACCGCGGGCGGTCCGCAGGGCCGCACCGACTTGATCGCACACCGAATCTACGCCGAGGCGTTCGGTGCCGCCGCGGTCGGACGGGCGGCGGTGATGGCTGCCGTGCTATTCGTCCTGCTGGTCGGTGTGACCGTCGTTCAGCACCTCTATTTCCGTCGGCGGATCACCTATGACGTCGTTTAGCCGGATCGTGTCGGCGCCGGTGATCTACGCCTGCTTGGCCGCGGGCGCGCTGGTCACTCTGGCGCCGTTCGCGCTCGGCTTGTTGACGTCGTTCACGTCGGCCGAGCAGTTCAACACCCGAGCGCCGTTGTCGTGGCCTGCCCCGCCGACCTTGCAGAACTACACGGGGCTGGCGAATGCGGGCTTCGGCCGCGCGCTGGCGGTGACCGCATTGATGACGGCTGTGATCCTGGTGGCGCAGTTGACGTTTTCGGTGCTTGCGGCGTTCGCGTTCGCGCGCCTGGAGTTCCCCGGCCGCGACGCTTTGTTCTGGGTGTACCTCGCGACGCTGATGGTGCCCGCGACGGTGACGGTGGTGCCGCTGTATCTGATGATGGCGCAGGTCGGCCTGCGCAACACGTTCTGGGCGCTGGTGCTGCCCTTCATGTTCGGCTCGCCGTACGCCATCTTCCTGCTGCGTGAGTACTTCCGGGGAATACCGGCAGACCTGATCAAAGCCGCGCGCATCGACGGCGCCAACACAATGGATGTCCTGGTGCACGTCGTGATACCGGCCAGCAGGCCCATCCTGGTCACGCTGATGCTGATAACCGTTGTCAGCCAATGGAATAGCTTCATGTGGCCGCTCGTGGTCACCAGTGGCGGCAAGTGGGAGGTGCTGACGGTTGCGACGGCGGGCCTGCAGTCGCGATTCAACGCACAATGGACGCCGGTGATGGCCGCGACGACGGTGGCTATCGTGCCGCTCATCGTGTTGTTCGTCGCGCTCGGTCGTCACATCGTCCGCTCGATCGTGGTGACAGGGCTGAAATGACGTTGCGGCCGAAGGTGTCCACGCTCGTCATCATGGCGCTGGCGCTCACCATGGCCGTCCTACTCGCGGCGGCCGTACTGCTCGGCCGATCAGCCGAACCGCACGGCAGGACGGTGGTCACCGTCCGCCTGTGGGATGAGCAGGTCGCAGCGGCCTACCGAAAGTCGTTCGACGAGTTCAGCCGGTTGCATCCCGACATCGACATACGGGTCAACGTGGTGGCATACGCAAGCTACTTCGATGCGCTGCGCACCGAGGCGGCGGGCGGCAGCGCCGACGACATCTTTTGGCTGTCGAACGCTTACTTCGCCGGCTACGCCGACAGCGACAGGCTGATGGACATCGGAAAAGTGTTGAGCCCGAACGCGTCCGCCGAGTGGGATCCGTCGGTGGTGGGTCAGTTCACCCGCAACGGCGCGATGTGGGCGGTTCCACAATTGACCGACGCCGGCATCGCGGTCTATTTCAACGCCGACCTCATCGAGGCGGCAGGCGTGAGTCTCGACCGACTGGTCGCGATGCGCTGGTCCCCCGGCGACGTCGACACGTTGCGCCCGCTGCTGGCCACGCTCACCGTCGACGCCGACGGACATCACGCCGACGAGCCTGGCTTCGACCCCGGCCGCGTGCGGCAATGGGGCTACAACGCGGCCAACGACCTTCAAGGCATCTACCTCAACTACATCGGCTCGGCAGGAGGCCTGTTCTCCGACGGCGACCGGTTCGCCTTCGACAACCCCGGTTCGGTCGCGGCGTTCAACTACCTGGTGCGGCTGATCAACGACGATCACGTCGCACCGCCCGCGTCGGACACCAACAGCAACGGCGACTTCTCCCGTAACCAGTTCCTTCAGGGCAGGATGGCGCTGTTCCAATCCGGCACCTACAACCTGGCCGCGATCGCCGACCAGAGCCATTTCCGCTGGGGCGTGGTCCCGATGCCGGTCGGGCCTGTCGGGCGGGTGAGTGTCACCAACGGCATTGCCGCCGCAGGTAATTCGGCCACCAAGCATCCAGATGCCGTGCGGGAGGTATTGGCCTGGATGGGCAGCACACAAGGCAACCAATACCTTGGCGCCAGCGGCTCAGCGATCCCCGCCGTACTCGGGGCGCAACGCGTCTACTTCGACTACTGGGCGAGACGCGGCGTCGACGTCAAGCCGTTCTTCACCGTGCTCGACCGGCCGCGAATCCCTGCGCCCGGCGGCCCCGGCTTCCCCGCGGGTTATCAGGCACTGCGGCCCTATTTCGACGAGATGTTTCTCGGGCGCGCCGACGTGGCACGCACGCTGGCGGATGCGCAGGCAGCGGCCAACGCCGCCGCCGAACGCTAACTCGTCCCGAGCAGCGTGAGTTCCAGTGCCAGTCCCGCGCCGCAGACCAGCGTGACAATGGAAAGTGCCACCCAGTCACGCAGTTTAGGCGCCGACGGTGCCGCCGAGATCTGACCGGAGCCGCCGCGCGCGGTGATGGCGTCACCCATCTCGTCGGCCCGCCGGAGCGCGACGATGACCGCCGCCGCGATCAGATCAATCAACTCGAGCGCCCAGCGAAGTCTGCGGTCCCGCCGCCTGGTGAGCACCGGTTTGGGCCGCAGGCTGCGCGCCGCATATAGGGTGCGGAACTCTTCGATCAGCATCGGAAACGCGCGCAGTGCGAGTGCCAGTGCGACCGACCAGTCATCGACCGGCACCCGCAGCGGACGCAACGGCCCGCCCAGTTTCGCTACAGCGGGGGCGATCTCGGCGACGTTCGTTGTCCACGACACCATTCCGCCCAACGCCAGTAGCACAATCGAAAGCGCCGTGATGCGCAGGAATTTGAGCAGTCCCCCCAGGCCGAGGTCGAGCCCGAAGAGGTCGACCATTGGGCTGCCGCCTGCAAGCGCCGCGGTCACACTGCCGAGGAGCAGAAGGAACCACATCCAGCGCGGTATCGACGGCACGGCGCCGCGCGGGATCCGCGCCAGCCGCGCCGCGACAAGCACAAGGGCCGCAACGACGGCGATCGGAACCCAGCCGGGATAGAACGTCAACAGCACGCCGATCGCCGCCACCACAACGAGTTTGGTGCCCGCCCACAGGTCGTGGATGACCGTGCGGCCGGGCACTGGCCGCAGCAGCACCACAGGCTTGCGTGCGGGTCGGCGGCTTGGCTCGATCATGCCATGCCTCCCGCCGCCGTCGGCGCCGCAGCTAGCAGGCCATCCTCCAGGTGCAGGATGCGCGGGCACAGATCCTCGAGCCCGGAGAAGTCGTGCGAGATGACGACGACCGTCAATCCGGCGTTGCGCCGCAGATCCTCGAGCAGCTTTAGCAGACCGCGGCCGCTGGCAGCGTCGAGTCCGGCCAGCGGCTCATCGAGGATCAATGCTCGCGGTGACCGCGCCAGCAGTCCGGCCAGCGCCACCCGACGCATCTGCCCCCCGCTGAGCTGGTCGATCCGTCGCGTGGCGAGCGCGGCATCGAGGCCAACGGTGCCGAGCGCCTTGACCACCCGATTCCGGTCGCGCGCCGAAAATCCCGCCGCCGAAGCGACTTCCAGGTCCACGCGGCTGCGCATCAACTGCAGTCGCGCCGCCTGGAACGAGATGGCAACGGCACCTACCTGATCGGACACCGGTAGACCGTCGAGCAGGCAGCTGCCGCTCGTCGGAACCGCCAAGCCGGCCATGATCCATGCCAGCGTCGACTTCCCCGACCCGTTGAGGCCGTGAATCAGCACGCCCTCGCCCTCATTCACCACCAAGTTGATATCGCGCAAAGCCGTTGTGGCCCAGGGAGTTCCACTTCCGTACTCGTGACTCACGTCGACGAGTTCCAGCACAGGGGCTTCGCCGTACGGCTTGGTCGGCGCCGTTGCGGCCGGCGCCGCCGCCGTCTCCACCATCTCGGTGTTGTCCGACGCGCCGCCGTTTCCGGTGAGGTCGACCGCGCGATCGGCCGAGTCGGCCTCGTCGTTGTAGTGCGTGATGTGCACCAGCGACATGCGGTGATGCTTGGTCAACCCGGACAACACGGCCATGAGTCCGTCACGACCGTCCTGGTCGACCATGCTGGTCACCTCGTCGGCGATCAGCAATGACGGCTCGCGGGCCAACGCCGCGGCGACGGCGAGACGCTGCAGTTCACCGCCGGACAGTCCGCCGGTGTCGCGTTCGGCAAGACCGTCGAGGCCGACCTCGTTGAGCAGCTGCTGGACATCGGTGGTCATGCCGGGCGGCAGCCCCCACACCACATCGTCGGCGACCCGCGTCCCGAGGACTTGGCTTTCCGGGTGCTGCATGACGACCGCGGTGCCGCCGGGCCTGCCGAGTCCGACCGAACCGGGACGTTCGACGGTGCCCGACGACGGATCGCGTCCCGCCAGCATCAGCATCAGGGTCGTCTTGCCGGAGCCGTTGGGTCCCGTGACCGCGACGTGTTCGCCGGGTTCGACGCTCAGCGACACCGGTCCGAGGGCGTCATGGTCACTCATTGGATAGCGGAAGCGCACGTCGGTGAGCCGCACCGGGACCGGCGCCACGGGCTCGGCGTCGGGGGGCGCGTCGAGCTTGTGCACATCGGGTATCACCACTAGCCGGGCGATCACCTGCGACAGCGCCCACCAGCCGATGAGCGTGACGATGGTGATGCTGAGCACCGACCATCCGCCGAACAGGTACGGCCAGTAATGCAGCGCAGCCGCGAAGCCGCCCCTCAGATGCTCGGCAATGCCATCCAGGTCCGGCAGCCACCACCAATTGGAGATGCGCGTGAGGAAAGCGGCGACGCCATCGATGTTGGCGGTCATTGATGCGAAGATCAGGTGGCGCAGACGAACGAGAATAGCCAGCGCCGCGACCACGAGCGCCCCGAACACCGCGCCGGCCGCCAGCCCGGCGATCAAGACGGTCGGCCAACCTCGGCCGCGCCGCTTGATGGTGCCGATGAGCCAGCCGATGTAGGCGCAGTGGACCACGGTCATGAAGCCGCCCATCCCAGCGATGAGGAACGCGATCGTGGCGCCCGCGACCGTCGCCGCAACTAGCACTCGCAGCCGGTAGCGGTAAACCAGCAGGCCCATGGGGACATTGCCCAGCAGCGATACGGCCGCCGCAAACGGTATGACAATTGCGACGATGGCCGTGGCCGCGCACAACGCCGCCATCACCGACGCCTGCGCCAATTCGACGGGTTGTAGCGAGCCCGCTCGCCGCGTGGTGCGCGTGCGGCGGGTCGCAGTCATTTCACGATTCTGCCAGCCCCGCTTAAGAGGGCCCGCAACCACGCTGTGAACGCCGACACGTTGCAGGGTTTGATACGCATAGCAAAACTATGTAAAAATGGAGAAGTGACCCGGACCCTTGGCGCAGACCTGCTCACTGTCGTGGCACGGCTCAATCGCCTCGCATCGCAGCGGGCCCGTATTCCGCTGCCGTTCGCGCAGGGCCGCCTGCTGTCCACGATCGAGGATCAGGGTGCAGCGCGCATCTCCGATCTCGCCGCGCTGGACCACTGTTCACAACCGACGATGACCATGCAGGTGCGCCGGTTGGAGGACGCGGGGCTGGTGTCACGCACCGTCGATCCCGACGATGCACGGGCTGTACTCATCCGCATCACCCCCAAGGGTGTCGACATGCTGCGCCAGGTCCGCATCGACCGCGGCGCCGCCATCGACCCCTACCTGGAGCGCCTCGATGACGCCGACCGGCAGACGCTCGACGATGCCGTCCGCGTGATGCGCAAGCTCCTCAAGGACGCGGCAGCCCCAAAACCCACCATCAAATAACAGAAAAGGAGCAGCCGCACCGTATGTGGCGCCAACCAAAGGCCGTTTGGGCGGTCGCGTTCGCCTCTGTCGTCGCGTTCATGGGAATCGGTCTCGTGGACCCAATCCTCAAGCCGATCGCCGACAACCTGAACGCCTCGCCGTCCCAAGTCTCGTTGTTGTTCACCAGCTATATGGCCGTCATGGGCGTCGCCATGCTCATCACGGGCGTGGTCGCCAGCAGGATCGGCCCCAAGCGGACGCTGCTGCTCGGCCTGGTGGTGATCATCGCCGGCGCCGGGCTGGCCGGCCTTTCCGACACTGTGCTGGGCATCGTCGGCTGGCGCGCGCTGTGGGGGCTGGGCAATGCGCTGTTCATCGCGACCGCACTGGCCACCATCGTCAACTCCGCGCGTGGCTCGGTCGCCCAGGCGATCATTTTGTACGAGGCGGCGCTGGGGCTCGGGATCGCCGTCGGCCCGCTGGTCGGGGGTGTGCTCGGATCGATCACGTGGCGCGGCCCGTTCTTCGGGGTTTCCGCGCTGATGGCTGTTGCGCTCGTCGTCACAGCGTTCCTGCTGCCGTCGACGCCGCGCGCCGATCGCGCCACCACGCTCGCCGATCCGTTCCGCGCGCTGCGCCATCGCGGCCTGCTCGGTGTCGCGATCACCGCGCTGCTGTACAACTTCGGCTTCTTCACCCTGCTGGCGTTCACGCCGTTCCCGCTCGACATGAGCGCACACCAGATCGGGCTGATCTTCTTCGGCTGGGGCCTCGCCCTGGCGTTCACCTCGGTGGTCGTTGCGCCGCGGCTGCAGCACCGGTTCGGGACGGTGAACGTGTTGATCGTCAACCTGTTGGCGATGACGGCGACGCTGGTCGTGATGGCGCTCGGCACCGACCACAAGGCGGTGCTCGCCGCGTGCGTCGTGGTGGCCGGCCTGTTCATCGGCATCAACAACACGCTGATCACCGAGACGGTGATGAAAGCCGCCCCGGTTGAGCGCGGCGTCGCATCGGCCGCCTACAGCTTCATGCGGTTCGGCGGCGCCGCCGTCGCGCCGTGGCTCGCCGGTGTGCTCGGCGAGCAGGTCAGCGTGCATCTGCCGTTCTGGGTCGGCGCGGCGGCCGTGTTGATGGGCGCAGGCGTGCTGGCCGCCACCCGCCCGCACCTGGGCGGAATCGACGTCGAGGAAACAGAACTCGAGGAGATCACCGACCGCGCGGAGTCGCGACTAGTGATTTCGGCGCGCTAACCGGCGCTCAGCGCACGGTTGCGCGCCGAAATCACTATCAGAGCGCGAACGCATAGAACTGCGTGATCTGGGCAGGCGAGAAATTGTCGTCGGTCACCAGAACGACCGACTGCCTGCCGTCGGATAGCTTGGGACCCAACGTGATTCCCTCGACATTGTCGAGGTCATGCACCTCCGGCATCGTCGACAGGTCGGCCACCAGGTCCTTGGTCATCGGCGTCGCGGGCGCGTCGACCAGCGACGGGCGGTCGAGCACGTTGTCGGCGCCTGCGATGCTCGCCCGGTAGATCCGGGCGACATTATGACTGCCGTGCGACCGCTCGATCACCAGAAAGTTGTCGTCGTCGAGCGCCACCAGGTCTGACAACCCGTTCGCCTCGCCGTTCGGCGCGGGAATCGGATCGAGCGGATAGGCGTACTGCGCGCTCGGCTTCCCCGTCGCGACGTCGAACCGGGTGATGCGGGTCAAAGCACCCGCGTCCGGAGTCGGCAGGTTGCCGTCGTTGTAGCCCGGATCTTCCATTCCGGCGAACACGTAGTGCCCGCTGGGCGTCAGCGTCAGGCCCTCCAGCGTCATGTTCTTTCGCGGCCCAGTGTTCTGCGCAGACATCGACAGGCCCCTCGGCAACTCGAACTGTGCGCGGAACGCTCCGTCCAACCCCGCCACCCGCACCCACGGATCCAGCAACAGCGGATGATTCTGGTCCGCGACGATCCGCTCCCCCTCACTCGACCAGTACAACTGCTGACGGCCTTCGTCGAACGCGATGCCCTCCGGGTCTGGCGGAATAACCGGAGGTGTGGCACCCGGTGACAACGGCGCGAAGGCCTTACCCGTCCGGTCAAGCAGCTGTGTGGTGCGAACCCACTCCACAGTGCCCAACTTGTTGTCGGGGAAAGTGATTCGCACCGTGTAGAACCTCGCCGGGTTCTTCTCCGATCGATCGTCGCTGATGACGTAGTAGACCTGCCGTCCGGCGTCGTAGGAGATAGCCGACAGGCCGCCGACGGTGGTGTCGTCGAACAGAAATCCGCTCGGGAACTGCACCTGGCCGAGGTAGGAGAACGACGATTGCGACGTCACCGCCGGAGGCGACGAACAGGCTGCGACCGCCAGCGTGCAGGCCAAGACTGCGCGCCGCAGCGCCTGCGTCAGAGTAAGGAGTCGACGAGCGTGCCGACCACATACGTGGCGGCGATGGCGACCGAGCCGAAGACGAGCTGCCGTAGGGACGCCCACCAGACAGGTCTACTCGTGAACCGCGCCGCGACGCCACCCGCGATCATCAGCCCGATACCGCCACAGATGACGCCGCCCCACAGCGATTCGAATCCGAGCAGATACGGGATCAGGGGCACCACGGCACCGATCGCGAACATCACGAATGACGAAATGGCCGCGATCCACGGCGACGGCTTCTCGGTCGGATCGACCCCTAGCTCCTGGACGAGATGGAAATTGACCGCCCGGCTCTGGTCTTGATGGATCTCGTCGGTTGCCTGCGCGGCTGTCTCGTGGCTCATACCGAGATTGACGAGCATCGCGATGAGTTCGGCCCGCTCCGCCTTGGGATGGCGTTCGAATGCGCTGTGCTCCACCCGCACCTCGGAGTCGATCTGCTCGTTGGCCGTGGTCACCGAGGTGTACTCGCCCAACGCCATCGAGAACGCCCCGGCGAGCAGACCCGCCACGCCGCTGATGACGACGGTCTGCGAGCTGGCGGCGGCCGATACCCCCGCGATCAGTGCGGTGTTGCTGACCAGTCCGTCCATAGCGCCGAACGTCGCCGCCCGCAGCCAACCTCCGGACACGTCGGAGTGCCGGTGGTCGGCCGTATGCGGTACGCCGGTCGGCGTAATCGGATGCCGCCCGTCCCTCTCCATGGATCAGATTCAACCTCTGCTGATTCCCCAGGTCTAGCCAGGTTTGCCTACGTTTGCCACATCACAGTTTCCGCAGCGCCGCTACGGGCTACCGTCAGTGGTATGACCACCACTGCGGATCATCTACGCAACTCGCTGGACGGCCGTTGGCGCGACGTGAAGAACAAGATGCGGCATGAGCTCGCTACCGAGGTCTTCAAACCGCACTACACCCCGAACACTGTGATCGCCCGCACGAAGGTGGCGGAACAGCTGAAGATCATGGCGGACCGAGGTGCCGCCGAGGACGGCTTCAAGAAGGAGCACGGCGGCAACGGCGACGTCGGCGCTGCGGTGACGCAGATCGAGATGCTCGCGATGTCCGACCTGTCGCTGATGGTCAAGGCCGGCGTGCAGTGGGGACTGTTCGGGGGGGCCATCGAGAACCTCGGCACCGAGCGGCATCACAAGCAATACGTCCAGAAGATCATCGACCTTGACCTGCTTGGCTGCTTCGCGATGACCGAGACCGGTCACGGCAGCGACGTGCAGGCGATCGAGACGACGGCCACCTACGACCCGTCGACGCAGGAGTTCGTCATCGACTCCCCCACCCGCACCTCGCGCAAGGATTACATCGGCGGTGCCGCCGAAACAGCTCGGGTGGCAGCGGTTTTCGCTCAGCTGATCACCCCCGACGGCGAGGGCCACGGCGTGCACTGCCTGGTGGTGCCGATCCGCGACGACGAGGGTAACGACCTGCCGGGCGTGACCACATCGGACTGCCACTACAAAGGCGGCCTGCCCGGCGTCGACAACGGCCGCATCCAGTTCGACCAGGTTCGCGTTCCGCGTGAGAACCTGTTGAACAAGTACGCCGACGTCGCCGAGGACGGCACCTATTCGTCACCCATCGAGAATCCAGGCCGCCGGTTCTTCACGATGCTAGGCACGTTGATCCGCGGCCGGGTCACTGTCGGTGGCAGCGCCGGCGCGGCCGCTCGCGTGGCACTGGACATCGCGACCCGATATGCGCTGGAGCGCAGGCAGTTCCAAGCACCTGGCGACGACCACGAGGTCCTGATCATGGACTACCTGGTGCATCAGCGCCGGTTGTTCCCGCTGATCGCCAAGTCGTATGCCCTTCAGTTCGCGCAGAACGAACTCGTCGCCAAGTGCCACGAGCTACAGACCTCCGATGATCCCGATCCTGAGGAACAGCGCGAACTGGAGTCCCGGGCAGCGGGTTTGAAGGCTGCCAACACCTGGCATGCAACGCGTGCGATCCAGGAAGCACGCGAGGCTTGCGGCGGAGCGGGTTACCTCGCCGAGAATCGCCTGATCGCACTGAAGGCCGATACCGACGTCTTCACCACATTCGAGGGCGACAACCATGTGCTGACACAGTTGGTCGCCAAGGAGCTATTGACCGCCTACGCCGACGACATCAAGGGCATGAGCCCGGTGGAGTGGGTGCGGTTCGCGGCCAACTTCGCCGGCGAGAGGGTGCTGAAACGCACTGCCGCCCAGACGATCATGCAGACCATCCTCGACACTCGCGAAGACAACGAGGAAGAGGGAAGCCTCTTCAACCGCGGCACCCAGGTGAAGATGTTCGAAGACCGCGAGGAGTACATGCTGGCGTCGGTGGCACGCCGCCTGCAGGGCAAGTCCAAGGAGATGAGCGCGTTCGACGCTTTCAACTCGGTTCAGGACCATGTGCTGCACACCGCGCGGGCGCACATCGAACGCGTCACCCTCGAGGCGTTCGTCGCCGGCATAGAGTCATGCGAGGACGACGAGGCTCGCAAGATTCTCAACATGGTGTGCGATCTGTATGCGCTGTCGGTGATAGAGCAGGACAGGGCGTGGTTCATGGAACACCGCTTCCTGTCGACTGAGCGCGCCAAGGCGGTGACCCGGGGCATCAACGAACGCTGCCGCAATCTGCGGCCGTACGCCGAGCTGTTGGTCGACGGGTTCGGCGTTCCCGAGCAGCTGCGTTACGCCGAGATGCTGCACCCCGAGCACATTCCCGATGCCGACGAGCACAAGGAGAAGGACGCGACCAGTTCAGGCACCATCGCAGCGAGCTAGCCGTCGGTTACGCGTTCGGTATCGGGTCGAGCGACTTGATCTTGCCGTCGTCGCCGATCCTGAACCGGACCTGGGCGATGCCCGTCGGACAGCACGCCGGATCCTGGCCCTGACGCCACTGGTACTGCACGTTAACGGTTTCGTTGCCCATCGACGTCACGTTGATATACGGCCGCGGCTCCGCTGTGGCGGGCCCGAGCGAGGTGTTGCGATCGAAGAACAACACCTGGTGCGGACTGTCCGACGCGTCGCCTGAACCCACCACCACCCAGTTCAGCCGGCAGTCGGGGGTGTGGCCGCGCGACGCTTCTTTCCATTGCGCCTGCGGCAGGCTCGCGATCGCCTGCTGGACGGTGTCGGGGCCCGGCCCGTCCGATGACCCGCACGCCTGCGTGCTGGTGGCAGGTGGCGACGGCGGACTCCAGCCGCAGCCGACGACGACAAGGCCGAGGGTCATCAGCACCGCGGTCAGGCGAATGATTCGCATGACCACGAGCTTACGGACAGCGCAGCTACAAGATCAGAAGACGACCGTCGGCTTGTACATGTCGATCCACACGGCCAGATCCAGCACCCGTTCGAGGCGTGTGCGTTCGACCGGTTGAAGACTGAGCGGATCCAGCCCGATCAAATGTTCCAGCTTCGCGGGATCGATGATGGTGAACAGCAAGTCGTCGCCGGAGCCGAACAGATCCTTGGCATGCGCCTGAATCGCCGCCCCGTACTGCGGATCCGACGTCGACGGGTACGGGCTCTTGACCCGATTCACCACCGACTCGGGCAGCACGTCACGGGCCGCGCCGCGCAGCAGGCTCTTCTCCCTGCCGTCGTAGGTCTTCAGCGACCACGGGGCGTTGTAGACGTATTCGACGAGTCGGTGATCGCAGAACGGAACACGCACCTCGAGGCCGACTGCCATGCTCATTCTGTCCTTGCGGTCCAACAGAATCCGCACGAATCGGGTCAGGTGCAGATAGCTCATGACCCGCATCCGGTGAGTGAATTCGTCCTCGCCGTCGACCCTGCCGACTTCGGCGACGGCCTCGCTGTAGCGTTCCCGCATGAAGCCGTCGAGGTCGATTACGGAACTCAAAGCGGGCGAGAGCATCTCGTCTGTGGCGTCAATGGGGCCCATGCCGGCGGCGATCCACGGGAACGCATCGGTCCGCTGGATCTTTGGATCGTGGAACTGCCGGTAGCCACCGAAGATCTCGTCGGCCGATTCGCCGGACAGGGCCACCGTCGACTGCTGCCGGATCGCCTTGAAGAGCAGATACAGCGAGGCATCCATGTCGCCCAGACCCATCGGAATGTCACGCGCACCAACCACTTTGCGCCGCAGCTCCAGGCTCGACAGCTGGTTGTGATCGAGAACGATGTCGGTGTGGTCCGAGCCGACATGCTTGGCGACGTCGTGCACATACGGCGTGTCCATCGTCGGCCGCAGGTCGTCAGGCTTGAAGTTATCGGCCTGGTCGACGAAGTCAACGGCGAAGGTGCGCACCGGGTCTTTCAGTTCGCGGGCGGAAAGGGCCGTGATCGCGCTGGAATCAAGGCCACCGGACAGCAACACGCACTCGGGGACATCGGCGACCAGCTGGCGCCGAACGATATCGTCGAGAAGCTCGCGAACGTGTGCGACGGTCGTGTCGCGGTCCTCGGTGTGCAGCTTCGACTCGAGTCGCCAGTAGGTGCGCTCGCGGATGCCGCGCTCGTCGACGGTGACGATGGTGCCAGGCTCGACCTCGGCCATCCCCTCCCACAACGCGTACTTCGGAGTCTTGACGGGCGCGAAGAGTTCGCGGAGCCCCTCGATGCCGACTACGCGCTTGGCGATCGGGTTGGCCAGGATCGCCTTGGGCTCCGAGCCGAACAGCACGCCATCTGATGTCGGATAGAAGTAGAAGGGCTTGATCCCCATCCGGTCGCGGATCATCACCAGCTTGCGATCGCGTGAGTCCCAGATGGCGAAGGCGTACATGCCGTTGAGCCGGTCGGCCACCGCGTCCCCCCACTGCAGGTAACCCCGCAGGACGACCTCGGTGTCGCTGGAGGTGGTGAACTTGTGGCCGGCCTGTTGCAGCTCGTCGCGCAGCTCGGTGAAGTTGTAGGCCTCACCGCTGTAGACCATCGCGACCTCGCCGTTGGGAGTCGGGATCGACATCGGCTGCGCGCCGCCGGGAATGTCGATCACGGCGAGCCTGCGGTGGCCCAGCGCGGTGTTCTGATCAGTCCATACACCCGATGTGTCTGGCCCGCGACACGCCATCGTCTCGGTCATCGCGTCGATCGTGCGCCGCTCTTGACGCAGGTCTCGTGAGTAGCCCACCCATCCGGTGATTCCGCACATATCTCTCCGCCTTTTCACATGTTTCAGAGAAGTAACTACATCGTTACGCTATGCATTTCCCCCCTGGCAACAAGAGACGCGTCACACAGCCACTTCACAGGTGAAAATCGAAGCGGCGGACGATGATTCGGGACGTTACAAAGCGTCTGTAGAACGAAAAGCAGGCGCCACCATTGGATGACGCCTGCGATCCGACATTGACTTCGCTGTCAGCCGGTGGCGAGCTCCTTCTTGCCGTAGACCCGCTCGAGTAGCGCGGTGTCTCCGTGCACCTCCATGCGCACCGTCTTGCCGTCGCGAATCGTCATGATGTCGGCGTCCTCACCGCTTTGGCCGTCGACGCTCACCTCGGTGACGGCGACGACCGTATCTCCCTCGGCGATGAGCCGCTTGACCGTCACCGTCGGCCCCTTCTCAGCCAACCGGCCCAAGAATTCCATGACCTCTGTCTTGCCGTGGAAAGTGCCGCTGATGGCACTCTCGCCGGGCTGAACCCATTCGACGTCGTCATCGAACAAATCCATCACCGCTTGAACATCACCCGCGGCGAAGGCATCGTAGCCCTTCTTGACGAGTTCCTTGTTTTCCTGCTCGGACACTTTAAAGACCCCCTTCGTGGGCATCCGATCTTTCGGCCGCGAGAGGAGTGGCCGGGCTGGGGAGCCGTACGTCGTAGCTCCGGATCAGTCAAGCCGTTCGCCGCCGCATACATTGTCGACCCGGACTTGTCGCGCTTTAGAGCAATTGGCACCGCGACTTTTGCCGCGTTTGCGCACGCAAGAAGGTATTAGGTCGCCCTTGGCGGTTCGCGGTCGTGACGGGTGTGCCGCAGTTCGACTTACTTGCCTGGCGGATAGGTAACTCTTCCCCGGTCCGGTCTGGAATCTAGCTTTCGGGCGGTTACGGATGCATCGCTGAAACCGGAGTATTTCTCTCATCAACTCAACAACTCAGCAAGCTCCCACCCCACGAGAGGAACTCACGATGACCGAATCAACCACCCGCAAAGTGACCGGCCTGAAGTACGCAGCGACGATCCTCGGCGCCGCCGCCGTCATGATCCTCGCGCCTGCCACCGCCCACGCAACCGACAACAACGACGGACCCGGTTCGGGCGGTTGTCACTACACCGACGCGTTGGGGTACGACATCCCGATCGATGACGGCCAGAGCGTCATCGTCGACGGCAAGACCGTCACGTGCAAGGGCGGAACGATCACGGTCGCTAGCAAAACCACCGCCGGCGGTGTGCGGCCAGGGCAGCTCGACCCCGTCTTGACGCAGGCGAATCCCGGTCAGCCACCGCGGAAGGCGCCCGTGCTGAGCCAGAACGTGGGGGTCTTCGCCCAGACGCCCTGACGACCACCCCACCCAATCGGCCCGCCACCTGAAGACACGGTGGCGGGCCGATGTGTCGAAAGCGTCGGAATCGGGTGAAAGGCGCTGCTCCCGGCTGCACAAATGGTTAGTGGGACGACCGAGCTAAGCAGCCCGGAGCCAAAAACGCCGCCCGCAGCAGGTCGGGCGTTTTGGCTCTGGGATCAGAGTTCGAGCGTCTGCGCGGTGTAGATCTCCCAAGTGGCGATCTTCCCCGACTCGACCATGAGCGCCTGCATCTCGGGATCGCCATATACCGCCTCCTGGATCTCGCCGAACCGGGTCCAGTTCTCGGCGGTGACGAGCATGGTCAGAGCGTTCGTCTGCTGCCCGCCGATCACGGTCACCAGCAGGGTGACGTTCTCCCCACCGTGCTTCTTGACGATCTCGATCGACTTCTTGAGCTGCTTCTGCAGCTCGTCCCAGACCTCGCCCGACCGCGGGTGGATCGTCACCGCGTTAACAATTGTCATATTCCCCGACC
>JBKPSU010000036.1:0-28216 GCA_046735135.1 Actinomycetota bacterium | reverse complement strand
CCTCTTCTACGAGGTCGTCGCCGGGCTCCTCGTCGGTGTCGTCGGTCGTCTCGAGCTCGTCGTCCTCGGTGACGTCGGCCTTCGTGGTCGTGGGCTCCGCCGCGGTCGCCTTCTTGCTGCGGCTGCGAGGAGCGGCGCCTTGGCTCTTGGCGGCGGCCTTGGTCCCCGCGGCAGGGCGGGTCTTGGCCGCCGCGGCCTTCGCCGGCTTCGCCGCCGAGCGGCTCTTGGCGGCGGGCGTATCCGTCTTCGTCGTGCGCGCGGCTGCCTTGGTGGCTCGCTTGGCGGGTTTGGCTGGCGCCGATCCGTTGCTGCTCTTAGCCGCCGTGGTCTTCTTCGCGGGGGTCTTGGTAGCGCTGCGCTTCGCCGGCTTTACGGCTGCCGGGCTTGCCTTTGTCGCTGCCACGTCACCCTTTCAGTCCTGGGGATTTCGGCAGTCCTAGGGGCATGCACCACCGAAAAAGTCTTCTATGTCGAATGTGGCGTCGATATCTGCTGGGATACTCGCCGCTCTCCGGTATGCGGCCGCCGACGACCATTGTAACGACAGTGTTCGATAAAGCCGCGTCGAGCGGCAAATTCGATACCTCTCGGGCGTGGCTACTTGGCGGTAGCCGTGACGTCCGTCTCAGCGGCCATCGCCGCGCCGACGATTCCGGCGGTGTTCTGCAATGTGGCCGCCACCACCGGCGTGCGATTCTTCAGCAGCGGGATCCACTTGTCGGCCTTGCGGCTGATTCCGCCGCCTGCGATGAACAGGTCGGGCCAGATCGCGTTCTCGATGGCCGTGAGCACCTTGGTGACCTCTTTGGTCCAGCGCTCGTAGCTCCAGCCCTTGTTCTCCTTGATCGAGGACGCCGCCCGGTGCTCGGCCTCCTTGCCTTCGACTTCGAGGTGGCCGAACTCCGTATTGGGCAGCAGGACACCGTTGTGGATCACGGCCGAGCCGATGCCGGTGCCGAACGTCAACAGCACGATGACGCCGGTGTTGTCGCGGCCCGCGCCGAACTTCTCCTCGGCCAGACCGGCGGCGTCGGCGTCGTTGAGCACGGTCACCTTCTGGCCGTCGAGCTCCTTGCCGAAGAATTCGCTGGCGTTGCAACCGATCCAGGCCTTGTCGACGTTGGCCGCGGTGCGCACGATGCCGTCGGTCACCACGCCGGGGTAGGTGACGCCGACGCTCTCCTTCCAGCCGAATTCGCGGACGACGGCGGCGACGGTCTTGCTGACGGCGGCGGGAGTGGCCGGCCGCGGGGTGGCGAGCTTGAACCGCTCGCCGACCAGCTGGCCGGTGTCGAGGTCGACGATGCCGCCCTTGACTCCGCTTCCGCCCACGTCGACGCCGAACGCCCGGCGTTGCGGACCTCCGTTGGTGCTCGGATCGGCAGCGGGTGAATCGGTGGCGGTCATGTGCCCACACATTAGTAGCTCCGCATTGCTTTGGTAGGAGTGCTGGGGAACCGGTTGGCGACAATTTGTGCTGCGATAAGCCAGTGGACAGACGCGATCTCGACCCGGGCGAGCTGCGTTCGGTGGCCGAGCAGTTGGCGGCCGAGGCCGCTCAATTCGTGAGGCGCCGTCGTGAGGAAGTCTTCAGCGGCGCAACACAGCGCGAGGCCAACGGATCGGCCGTGCGCGCCAAGAGCACCCCGACCGATCCCGTCACGATCGTCGACACCGAGACCGAGCGCCTGCTGCGCGACCGACTGGCCGAAATGCGGCCTGGCGAGCGGGTACTCGGCGAAGAGGGCGGCGGCAGTGCGGCAGACGCCGACGGGCGGCCGACGTGGGTGCTGGACCCGATCGACGGCACGGTGAACTTCGTCTACGGACTGCCCGCCTACGTCGTCTCGGTGGCCGTCCAGGTCGACGCGCAGTCGATCGCGGGGGCGATCGCCAACGTCGTCGACGGTGCGGTGTACTCGGCGGCGCTCGGCCATGGCGCGCACGTTCGGCGCGACGACGTGTCGACACCGCTGCGCTGCGGCGACGTCGACGAGCTGTCGATGTCGTTGGTGGGCACCGGATTCGGCTACGACACACAGCTCCGTCAGCGCCAGGCGGCGGTGATCGCCACTCTGCTGCCACAGGTGCGCGACATCCGGCGGCTGGGGTCGGCGGCCCTGGACCTGTGCATGGTGGCGGCGGGCCAACTCGACGCGTACTTCGAGGACAACCTCAATGTGTGGGACTGGGCCGCCGGTGCGCTCATCGCCGCCGAGGCCGGCGCGCGCGTGCGGCTGCCTCCTGCCAGTGGGGCGGTGGGTGGCGCGGGCATGGTGGTGGCGGCCGCGCCCGGCGTCGACGACGAGTTCCATGACGCACTGAGCCGGGCGGGCGCGTTCTAGCCATCGAATTGCCTTACGGCGCAACGATATCCGGGTCAGCAGGATGCGCTGTGGATCTTTGACAGCAGGGCCGGATCGGCTGGCTGGGTGGCTTCCGGGCGCAGGCTGGACAGCACCGCGTCGATGTCGTCGCTGTGCGCCAGCTCGGTGAAGTCGGTCCCGATCGCCAGGTCGACGGTGTTGTCGGGACGCTGGTCCTGGTACAGCTCAACGCAGGGCGCGACCAGCCAGACCGCCGCCGCGGCCGCCCGCCCGTTCGGCCCGAACCGGAGCTGGCCCTGGCACGACAGCCGGTTGTTGGCGTAGAGCGGGTCGTTCTCGGCCGTCGGATCGGCAAAGCCGAGATCACGCAGCTGGCCCGCCACCTCGGCGGCCTGACCGCCCTGCCCGCTCGCGTTGAGCACCCGGATCTTGGTGTCGGCCAGGTTGGCGGGGCCGACCTCGGTCATCGCCGCCCGGTTGAGCTGCTCGCCCAGCTTGGACTGGGTGGGGTCGCTGGAGCTCTCGGCGGGCGGGTTGCAGGCCGCGGCCTCGGCGACGTCAACCGGCCGGTTCAGCGCGACCACCCAGATGATCATGGTGATCACTGCCAGCACGGCGAGCAACACGATCGCCGGTGTGTAATTGCGCCGGCGAAACGGCCGACCGTGCTTGTCGAACGCCGTGCCCTGGGTGATTTGTGCGACCACCACTGCACTCTAAGGCCCGCATTGTCGCCGGATGGGGATGGCATGCGAGCATCTGTGATGTAAATCACAGTTGATAGATCGCGAATCTGGGCACGAATCGTTTGGCGGATGCGTTCGACGCTGGTACAAAGCTCTGTCGCAAGTTCACGGAGGGGACAAGAGGATGGCTACCGACTACGACGCTCCACGGCGTACCGAGACCGACGACGTCTCCGAAGATTCACTCGAGGAACTGAAGGCTCGACGCAACGAAGCGCAGTCTGCCGTAGTGGACGTTGACGAGTCAGAGTCCGCCGAAAACTTCGAGCTTCCTGGCGCCGATCTGTCCGGGGAGGAATTGTCCGTGCGGGTGATCCCGAAGCAGGCCGACGAGTTCACCTGCTCGAGCTGCTTTCTAGTGCATCACCGCAGCAGGCTGGCAAGCGAGAAGAACGGCGTGATGATCTGCACCGACTGCGCGGCGTGATGGCTGACTCCGGTGAATCACCGGGGATTGCGAAGCGCTGACAGCACCCGATCAGGGTGACGACTGCTCACCAGCCAATACGGCGTGGGATCGTCCGGATCGTCGAGCACGACAAGCACCAGCGGGCCGACGAAGGCCCGGTGCACGACAAAGGCCGCGGGATCCAGCTGGCGGCCCAGGGCGGCCGACTTGGCCGACTTGGGCACCTCGGCCGATCGCGAAATCACACTGACGGGCAGATGCGCTTCGCCGACCCACAGCTCGGTATCGGCGGCGGCGTCGTCCGCCCCGCCGCCCACCACCCTCACTTCGGTCTTGCTGAACCACAACAGAACAGCGGCCGCGACCGGAAGCAGCACGGCGAACGGCACCCAATTGGGCAGGGCGCGCACACCCTGATTGACTTCCAGCGCGATCAGCGCGGCTACCGCAAGCGCAGGTGGCCACCACCACCACGGCACCCACAACCGCTCGGAATAGCGCACGATTTGCGGTGCTGCGCGCGTGTCGGACACGCCGCCAAGGGTAATCTCATGCATCGTGTCCAACCCTCTGGCAGTCCTTCGCCTCGACCGCGACCTGCCGATGCCCAGCCGAGCTCACGACGGCGACGCCGGCATCGACCTGTTCAGCGCGGTCGACGTCAAACTGGCGCCCGGCCACCGCGAGCTCGTGCCGACAGGAGTCGCGGTGGCCATTCCCTACGGGATGGTGGGGTTGGTACATCCACGGTCGGGTTTGGCTGCGCGCGTTGGACTTTCGATCGTCAACAGCCCCGGCACGATCGATGCGGGCTATCGCGGCGAGATCAAGGTGTCGCTGATCAACCTTGATCCCGAGCAGCCGATCATCGTGCACCGCGGCGATCGCATCGCCCAGCTGCTTGTGCAACGAGTGGAGTTGCCGGAGCTGGTCGAGGTGACATCGTTCGACGAGGCAGGCCTGGCCCATACCTCCCGTGGCGACGGCGGCCACGGTTCCTCCGGCGGACATGCGAGTTTGTGATGGCATTTGGAAGACACGCCAGACCCGATGATGACGATCTCGGCGGCGAGGACGTCGAGTCGGGCAGCGGCGACAACGTACTGGACGGCCCGTTCGACATCGAGGACTTCGACGACCCCGACGCGGCGGCGCTGGCCAGGCTGGATCTGGGCTCGGTGCTGATCCCGATGCCCGCGGCCGGACAGGTGCAGGTCGAGCTCAACGAGGGCGGCGTGCCGAGCGCGGTGTGGGTGGTGACGGCCAACGGCCGCTTCACCGTCGCCGCCTACGCCGCGCCGAAGAGCGCCGCGCTGTGGCGTGAGGTCGCCACCGAGCTGGCCGACTCGCTCCGCAAGGACACCCAGGAAGTGCGGATCGAGGACGGACCGTGGGGCCGCGAAGTGGTCGGTGCGGCGCCGGCCGGGGTGGTCCGGTTCATCGGCGTCGACGGGTACCGCTGGATGATCCGCTGTGTGGTGAACGGCCCGCAGCAGACCATCGAGCTGTTGAGCGAAGAGGCGCGAGATGCGTTGGCGGACACTGTTGTTCGTCGTGGTGACACGCCGCTGCCGGTGCGTACCCCGCTTCCGGTACAGTTGCCGGAGCCGATGGCCGCGCAGTTGCAGGCCGCCGCCGCCCAGCAGGCCGCCGCGCAACAGGCCGCCCAGCAGCAGGAGCCGCAGCCGCCCGCTGAGCCCGTCGCACGGCGCAGCGAGCACGGCTCGGCGATGCAGCAGTTGCGCACCATCACCGGCGGCTAGACATCCAACAGCGCGGCCACGCACGCCGCGCCGAGCACCGACGGGTCGACGCCCATGTCGTCCAGCGTCACCGTCCGCAGCGCCGCCCTTGGTGCGGCGGCCACCCATTCCAGCGCGACCTCCAGCGGATGCACCGGGTCATCGGTGGCGGCCGCCACGCCCATCGGGGCGGTCAGCCTTTCCAGATCGGCGCAGGCCGGTGCCGCGTAACGGGACGCTTCCTCCATCGCGTCCGGCAGCGACGGCCACTGCCCGAGCCAGGAGCGGGTCAATTCGTCGGCCAGCCAGGTCGGGCTCGACGCGCGCATCTGTGACGTCGCTGACATCAGCCCGTCACGGCGCAACACCTCCGCCGAGTGCCTGGCCGCCAGCGCGGCGGGCGCGGAGTCAGGTGAGCCCGTCCACGGCGGCAACGCCGCCAGCACAGCGAGAGTCTTCGACGGGTGCGCCAGCGCCCAGTTGACCGCAACGGCCGCGCCGATGGACACCCCGCCGACCACGATGGCGTTTAGCTGTGCCGCGTTGTCGAGTTCGCAGACGTATCCGTCGATCAGCCGATGTGGCTGCGGCGACGGGTTGACGACGACCGCATCGGCCTCGTGCAGCGCCGCCGCGAACGCGCGGCGGACGTAGTCGTCGTCGGATCCGGTTCCCGGCAGCAGAACCACCGTCACGCCGCGCAAATCGACTGCCACAAAAAGATCGTGCCGGGTGGTTTAGATCACCGGCGTGGCGGGTCACCCCCTGCATGGCGCTGCGGAACTAACAGGTCTACCGTGGCGTTGGGTGGGAATCCGCGGTGGATTCACTGATATGGCAGGAGTCGCCATGGCTACGGCCGAAGGGTATCTGCGCCGGCTCACCCGCCGGCTCACGGAGGACCCAGAGCAACTCGACGTCGAAGAGTTGAGTGAAGAGGCCGCCAACACCGGCGCCCAGAAGGCGGTCGACTGTCAGCGCGGTCAGGAAGTGACGATGGTCGGCACTCTGCGCAGCGTCGAGGCCAACGCCAAGGGTTGTGCAGGCGGCATCAAAGCCGAACTGTTCGACGGCACCGAAGCGGTGATGCTGGTCTGGCTGGGCCAGCGACGCATCCCCGGTATCGAGTCGGGACGCACGCTGAGGGTGCACGGCCGGATGGGCAAGCTCGAGAACGGCACCAAGGCGATCTACAACCCGCACTACGAGATCCAGAAGTAGTCGACGGGCACGTACCGTTAACTCGTGTCCGATAAGCAATCCGGCGCTCAAGCCATCCTTGAGCAGATGGGCGGCATCAGCGGCCTGATCTACTCGTCGCTGCCGATCCTGGTCTTCGTCCCGGTCTCATCCCTGTTCAGCCTCATGCCTGCGATCATCGCAGCACTGGCGGTGGCCGCGGTGATCCTGGTCTGGCGGCTGGCCCGAAAAGAGTCCGTGCAACCGGCGATCTCCGGTTTCATGGGCGTCGGGATCTGCGCGCTGATCGCGTATCTGGTGGGGGAGTCCAAGGGTTACTTCCTGTACGGCATCTGGATGTCGCTGTTCTGGGCCGTGGTGTTCCTCGTCTCGGTGCTGATCCGCCGGCCGATCGTCGGCTACATCTGGAGCTGGGTCAACGGCCACGACCGCGCATGGCGCGGCGTGCGCCGCGCGGTGCTGGTGTTCGACATCGCGACCATCACCTGGGTGCTGGTGTTCGCGGCCCGCTTCGTCGTGCAACGCCACCTCTACGATCTCGACGAGACGGGCTGGCTCGCCACCGCCCGCATCGCGATGGGCTGGCCGCTGACCGCGGTGGCCGCCCTGGCCACGTATCTGGCGATCCGCTCGGCGCAGCGGGCCATTCATGCGCAGGTCCCTGCGCAGCCCCCAGATGAAACCGAGGAGCCCTCTGACGCCGAGGACGCGGTCCGGGAAACCTAGTTGACCGCATCCCGCGAGCACACCGACCGACCGCTGCTCGCGGTCGCGATCCTGTCCTCGTTCGTCGCTTTCCTGGACGGCTCGGTGGTCAATCTGGCGCTGCCCGCGATCGGCCGCGACTTCGGTGGCGGGCTGGCGCTGCAGCAGTGGGTGGTGGATGGCTACCTGCTCGGCCTCGGGGCGCTCATCCTCGTCGCGGGCGCGATCTCCGATGCGTTCGGACGGCTGGTCGTGCTGAGGACGGGACTGGCCGTCTTCGCCGTCTCGTCGCTGTTGTGTGCGTTCGCGCCGAGCGGTTGGGTGTTGATCACCGCCCGCTGCCTACAGGGTGTCGGCGCGGCATCTCTGGTGCCGAGCTCGCTGGCGATGCTCAATGCCCGGTTCTCCGGCGCCGAGCAGGCCAAGGCGATCGGCACCTGGACCGCTTACACCGGAACGGCTTTCGTCATCGGCCCGCTGCTGGGGGGTGTGCTTGTCGATGCGCTCAGCTGGCGGTGGATCTTCGGGGTCAACATCGTGCCGCTGGCCGTCACGCTGTACCTCACGACCAGACTCTCGCCCGACGAGTTCGCATCCGAGCGACGCGCAAAGATCGACGTCGTCGGCGCCGTCCTCACCGCGGTCGGACTCATCGGCGCCGTCTACGCCCTCATCGAGCAACAGCGCTACGGCTTGGCCAATCCCATGGTGCTGACCAGCCTGGTGGTCGGCGTCGTCTGCCTGGTCGCGTTCCCGTGGTGGGAGCGCAGGGCGCCCAACCCGATGATGCCGCTGCACATCTTCGCCGCGCGCAACTTCGCCATCGGCAACCTCACGACGGTGTTCCTGTATGCCGCGGTGTCGCTGGGCACTCTGCTCATCGCGTTGTTCCTGCAGGAGACGGCGGGTTTGTCGGCCACCGCCGCCGGCCTGGCCACGCTGCCGATCCCGGTGCTGTCGTTCTTGCTGGCGCGGCGATTCGGCACCCTTGCCGGTAAGCACGGGCCGCGGCTCTACATGGCGCTCGGCCCGCTGATCGCGGCTGCGGGCTTTCTGCTGATGACCACCGTCGACCGGCCGTTCAACTTCTGGACGCAGATGCTGCCCGGGCTCGTGGTCTTCGGTTTCGGGCTGACGATGACGGTGTCGCCGTTGACGGCGGCGGTGCTGGCCGCGGTGGATCCGGCGCAGAGCGGTATCGGCTCGGCGATCAACAACGCCATCGCTCGCATCGCAGGCTTGATCGCCGTCGCGCTCATTGGCGTGATCGTCGGCGGCACAGTCGATTTCGGAGGATTCCGGCAGGGCGCTTTGGTGGTCGCGGTGCTGTTCGCGTTGGCAGGACTGATCTCGTGGGCCGGCATCCGCAACGAGCAGTGCGACTACGCCCGGGTATCGGCGAGAGCAGCTGCGGGATATCACGACCGGACGACCCCGCCGCCGGCATACGCCGATCAGTGAGCGCTAGTTGGACTGCGGATGCAGCAGCAGCTCGCGCAGCTCGTCCTCCACCTCGGCGACGGCGACGAAGAGCAGCTCGTCGCCGCCCTCCAGCGGCTCATCGCCCTCAGGCACGATGACCCGTGGTCCGCGCAGGATGGTCACCAGCGCGGCATCGCGCGGCAGTTGCAGCTTGCGCACCGGCCTGCCGCCCCACGGGGTGTCCGGGGGCAGGGTGATTTCGATCAGGTTGGCGTGGCCCTTGCGGAACTCCATCAGGTGCACCAGGTCGCCGACGGCGACCGCCTCCTCGACGAGCGAGGCCAGCATCCGCGGCGTGGACACCGCGACGTCGACGCCCCACGCCTCGTCGAACAGCCATTCGTTGCGAGGGTCGTTGGCACGGGCCACGACGCGCGGCACCGCGAACTCGGTCTTGGCGAGCAGGCTGACCACCACATTGACCTTGTCGTCGCCGGTGGCGGCGATGACCACGTCGAATTCCTCCAGGTGCACCGACTCGAGCAGCGTCAGCTCGCAGGCGTCCCCGAGGCGCCAGTGCGCTGCCGGGATGGCGTCGACGTCGATGTGGTCGGGATTGCGTTCGAGAAGTGTGACCTCGTGGCCGTTCTCGATCAGCTCACGCGCGATGGATCGGCCGACGGCGCCTGCGCCCGCGATGGCGACTTTCATCTAGGCGCCCTCGCTGTCTTCGCTCGGCGGCAGCGCGGCGATCGCCAGCGCCTCGGCGATGTGCCCGGCCACCGCGGCCACGTAGACCTGGTCGCCCGCCTGGATCACGGTCTTCTGGTCGGGCAGCAGTCCGCTGCCGAATCGGATGATGAACGCCACCCGGCCCCCGGTCGCGGCCTCGAGGTCGGCCATCCGCCTACCCGACCAACCCTCGTGCAGCGCCAACTCGGCAACGCCGACGTTGCCCGATGGGTCGCGCCACTTGGTCGTCTCGGTCTCCCCCGTCAGCACGTTGAGCAGCCGGTCGGTGGTCCAGGGCACGGTAGCGACGGTCGGAATGCCCAGCCGCTCGTACACCTTGGCGCGCTTGGCATCGTAGATGCGGGCGACCACCCGCTCGACCCCGAAGGTCTCGCGTGCCACCCGCGCCGAGATGATGTTGGAGTTGTCTCCGGAGGACACCGCCGCAAACGCGGAGGCTTCTTCGATGCCGGCCCGCAGCAGCACGTCGCGGTCGAAGCCCATGCCGAGCACACGTTCGCCGGGGAACTCGGGGCTGAGCCGATTGAAGGCCGTGCTGTCACGGTCGATGACGGCGACATCGTGGCCGATGCGGGCCAGGCCGTCGGCCAGGGACGCGCCGACGCGGCCGCATCCCATCACCACTACTCGCACCTTTGCGGTCCTTTCGGCTGCAGTTGAAATTGACGTCTTCAAATCTGCGCACTGGGAACGCTACAGCCAAACACGTCTGGGCTTACTCTTGGCTCTCGTGTCCAAGCTTTCGACCGCCGCCCGGCGGCTGGTGCTCGGCAGACCGTTCCGCAGCGACAAGCTCGGCCACACGTTGTTGCCTAAGCGGATCGCGCTGCCCGTGTTCGCCTCCGACGCCCTGTCCTCGGTCGCTTACGCGCCAGAGGAAATCTTTCTCGTGCTCTCGGTGGCAGGAATGTCGGCGGTGGCCATGGCGCCGTGGATCGGGTTGGCCGTCGGCTTCGTGATGCTCGTGGTGATCGCCAGCTACCGGCAGAACGTGCACGCGTACCCGTCGGGCGGCGGCGACTACGAGGTGGTCACCACCAACCTCGGCCCGACCGCCGGGCTGACGGTGGCGAGCGCGCTGCTGGTCGACTACGTGCTCACCGTTGCGGTTTCGATGGCATCGGCGATGTCCAACATCGGATCGGCGGTGCCGTTCATCAATACGCACAAGGTGTTGATCGCCGTCATCGCGATCCTGATTCTGGCGGCCGCGAACCTGCGAGGCATTCGCGAGTCGGGCACCGCGTTCGCCATCCCGACCTACGCCTTCATGATCGGCGTATTCATCATGCTGGCGTGGGGCCTGTTCCAGATCAACGTGCTCGGCACGCCGCTGCGCGCCGAGTCGGCCGGATTCGAACTGCACTCCGAACACGGCGACGTGCTCGGGTTCGCGATGGTGTTCTTGGTCGCCCGGGCATTCTCGTCGGGCTGCGCGGCATTGACGGGTGTGGAGGCCATCAGCAACGGCGTGCCCGCGTTCCAGAAGCCGAAGTCCCGCAACGCCGCAACGACGCTGCTGATGCTGGGCGTCATCGCCGTGACGTTGTTCATGGGCATCATCATGCTGGCCAAGGAAACCGGCGTGAAGGTCGCCGAACGGCCAGCCGAGCAGCTCATCGGCGCCCCGGCCAACTATCATCAGAAGACGCTGATCGCGCAGCTTGCCGACGCGGTCTTCCACGACTTCCCCATCGGCCTGTACCTGATCGCCGGGGTCACCGCACTCATCCTGGTGCTCGCCGCCAACACCGCATTCAACGGCTTCCCGGTGCTGGGTTCGATTCTGGCCCAGGATAATTACCTGCCTCGGCAACTGCACACCCGCGGTGATCGGCTGGCGTTCTCCAATGGCATCTTATTCCTGGCCTTCGCGGCGATCGCGTTCATCGTCGCGTTCCAGGCTCAGGTCACCGCACTGATTCAGCTCTACATCGTCGGCGTGTTCGTCTCGTTCACGCTCAGCCAGATCGGCATGGTGCGACACTGGACACGGCTGCTCACGGTGGAGAACGACCCCGCGGTGCGCCACCGGATGAAGCGCTCGCGGATTATCAACACCATCGGATTCATCTGCACCGGCACGGTGCTGATCATCGTGGTGGTGACGAAATTCCTTGCCGGTGCCTGGATCGCGATTCTCGCGATGACCGGCCTGTTCGTCCTCATGAAGGCGATCCACAAGCACTACAACACGGTGGCGCGCGAATTGGAGGAGCAGCAGGCCGCAGAGGAGGGCGGGATCGTGCTGCCCAGCCGCAACCACGCGGTCGTGCTGGTGTCCAAGTTGCACCTGCCGACTCTGCGCGCATTGGCATACGCGCGTGCCACCCGGCCCGACGAGCTGGAGGCCATCACCGTCAGCGTCGACGACGCCGAAACTCGCCGGCTGGTACATCAGTGGGAGGAGAGCGATATCTCGGTGCCGCTCAAGGTGATTGCCTCGCCCTATCGGGAGATCACCCGCCCGGTGCTCGACTACGTCAAGCGGATCAGCAAGGAGTCGCCCCGCACCGTGGTCACGGTCTTCATCCCCGAATACGTGGTCGGGCACTGGTGGGAACAGGTGCTGCACAACCAGAGCGCTCTGCGCCTGAAGGGCCGCCTTCTGTTCATGCCGAACGTGATGGTGACTTCGGTTCCGTGGCAGCTCAATTCGTCGGAACGGGTGCGGAAGCTGGAGACGCAGTCCGCACCGGGTGACGCCCGACGAGGCTTCCTGGATTGATCGACGAACTGACGCTGACCACCGGGTCGCCGGCCAACGGGGGAAGCTGCGTCGCGCACCACGAAGGCCGGGTCGTCTTCGTGCGCTACGCGCTGCCGAAGGAGCAGGTACGTGTGAGGGTCGTCGCTGACCACGGATCGTATTGGCACGCAGACGTTGTCGAGGTGCTCGAGGCGTCACCGGACCGGATCGATTCGATGTGCCCGATCGCCGGTGTCGACGGTGCAGGCTGCTGCGATCTGGCCTTCGTCGACCCTCCAGCCGGCCGCAGGCTGAAGGGCGCGGTCGTCGCCAACCAATTGGCGAAGCTCGGCGGATATCGTTGGCGTGACGAGGCCGACGCCATCGCCGACCCCGTCGGCAGCGGCGAGGCCACCGGGTGGCGCACCAGGGTCCGGCTGGACACCGCCGACGACGGACGAGCCGGCTTCCACCGCTATCACAGCGCGGAACTGGTCACCGACCTGCGCTGTGCACAACTTCCACCCGCAGCACTCGACGGCCTGAGCGACAACGGCTGGCCGCCCGGTGCGCACCTGCATGTCGCACTCGACGACGACGGCGCTCGTCACGTCGTGCAGTCCGGCCCACGCGTCGGCAGGCGCACCGCCACCCGTGTCGTCGAGGGCGGTTACGAGGCGACTCAGCGGGTCAACGGGCGGGTGTGGCGGGTGCCGGTGACGGCCTTTTGGCAGGCCCACCGCGACGCGGCGCGGGTGTACAGCGAGCTGATCGCCGGATGGGCGCAGCTTGGCGAGGGGATGGCGGCGTGGGACCTCTACGGTGGGGCCGGGGTGTTCGCGGCGGTGCTTGGGGAGGCCGTCGGCGAGGGCGGCCACGTGCTGAGCGTCGACACGTCGCGCGGTGCGTCGCGTTCTGCGCGGGCCGCGCTGGCTGATCTCCGCAACGTCTCGGTGGTCACCGATTCGGTGCGCCGTGCCCTTGCGGGTCAAACCCGACGGGCCGACGTGGCGGTGCTTGACCCGCCGCGATCCGGCGCCGGCCGCGAGGTGATCGACCTGCTGGCCGCCGCCGAGGTGCCGCGCATCATTCACATCGGTTGCGAGGCGGCATCATTCGCTCGTGACGTCGGGCTGTACCTGTCGCACGGCTACCGGGTGGAGGAGCTGCGGGTGTTCGACTCGTTCCCGCTGACCCACCATATCGAGAGTGTCGCGGTGCTGACGCGGTAACGCAGGGCTGCCACTCATCGCCGCACCGCGACATCTCGTTCTCAATGGGTCGTGGTCGACGCCGTGGTGTGCGGCCCGAACTCGTTGGCGATGACGGAGATGCTGTTGGCCGGAAAGCCGCCGCGGCGGGCGTGCTCGCGGATCGCGTCCTCGTCGTCCGCCTCGTGCACGCAGTAGATCTTGTCTCCGGCGACGTAGCTGGTGATCCACCGGTACGGCACACCGAGGGACTCGACGACGTCGTTGGATTTGCCCGCGATCGCGGCGAGTTCCTCCTGGCTGAGCTCGCTGGCACCTGGGATCTCCCGCTCGATGACATAGCGCTTCATGGTTTCTCGCTCCTGTTCGGTGATCGCTGCCGCGACGATGTGTCGGACAGGACCAACGTTCGGGCATCGAGCGGCCCGGCACATGGGGGAAACCTCCCTATCTTTGTCATCGCTGTGTTTTTGCTGTTAGGAGCGCTCGACGTCACTACTATCAGGCCTCGTGATGCTCGCAGATCGGGAGCACGAGCTCGGTGAGATCATCGCCAGGGCCGACGGGGCGCGCGCCGGGCGCGGCGGCATGCTCGTCGTCTCTGGCGAGTCCGGGGCTGGAAAGACGGCGTTCGTCGAGGCGTTCGTCGAGCGCTGGGTCACCGACGAGCGGGTCCTGTGGGGAGCATGCGACCCGCTGCCGACCCCGCGGCCGCTGGGACCGGTGCATGACTTCGCCGATCGGCTGGCGCCGGCCACCCGGACGCTGTTGGCCGAAAGTGCGGTTCCCTACGATATTTTCGAGGCCGTCTACGAAGACCTGAAAACAGCGCCGTCGGTGCTGATCCTCGACGATCTGCACTGGGCCGACCAGGGCACCATCGACCTGCTGAGGTTCGTGTTGCGGCGGATCGCGCAGACAAGCTCGCTGGCCGTCGGCATCATGCGAGACGACGAGGTCGGCATCCGCCACCCGCTGCGCGCTCTGCTCGGCGACGTGGCACGGTCGACGCGCGCCTGCTCGCTGCCGCTGCCGCCGCTGAGCCTGCAGGCGGTGAAGCGGCTGGCCGGGGACGGTGAGGTCGATGCCGAATGGCTTCACCACGTCACCGGCGGCAACGCCTTCTTCGTGTGCGAGATGCTCGAGCACCAACACGCCTCGGAGGTCGAACTGCCGACGACGGTTCGAGACGCGGTGTTGGCCCGCACCAACGATCTGGACTCCGGCGCGTGGGATGCGCTGAACCTGCTCAGCTGCTCGCCGGGCGCGGTGCCCGACCGCTTGCTGACAGACCTGGGCGTGACGCTGCCCGCCCTTCGTGCGCTGTCCGACGCCGGCCTGATCCTCAGAAGCGCGCGGGGCGTGGCGTTCAGGCACGACCTGTGCCGCATCGCAATCGGTAGCGTCATCCCGCCGGGGGCAGGCGCCGGACTGCACCGACGGCTGCTCGACGCTTACGAGGCGACCTCGAACGTCGATCCCGCCGTGCTGACCCATCATGCGCTCGGCGCCGATGACACCGAGCGGATACGGCGGGCGGCATATGAGGCGGGGCTCACGGCCGCCAGGACCGGCGCGCACACGCAGGCCGTCGAGTTCTTCACCATTGCAATTGATCACGGCGGCCGGTCCGAACCCCGCGAGGAGGCCGAGCTATTGGAGCTTCTCGCATGGGAGTTCTATCTGATCGACAAACTGCCCGATGCGATCACCGCGTGTCAGCGCGCTATGCACATGCGACTGCAACTCGGCGAATTGGCGGCAGTGAGCGCGAACCATCATTCGTTGTCGGTGTATCAGTGGTACAGCGCGAACCGGGAACTCGCCGAGGGGCATGTGGCGAAGGCGATCCAGGTGCTCGACGCGGACACCGACGACGCGAATCAGCTTGTGCAGCTCGGTCATGCGATTGCCATGCAGTCTTACCTCGCGGGGCTGCTGAGCGATCTCGACGGCAGCATGGCGTTGATCGCCCGCGCTCACGAGATAGCCGACAGGACGGGCGATCTCGACCTGATGGTGCGGGTCCGCCTGATCGAGAACTACGGTGTCATGCTCATGGGTGACGAATCCGGCCGCGAAACGATCCTGTCGATCCTCCAGGCCGGGCCGAAGCATGTCGACGAGTTGTACTCGGCCGGATGGAGCAACATCACCTACCTCGATGTCGAACAGCGGCGGCTGGACAGTGCGGCCGAGCTGCTGGACATCTCAATTCCGTTGATGATGGAACACGATTTGCCGATTTGCCGTGTGTGGCAATTGGGTTCGCGCGCCAGGATGCAACTGATGGTCGGGGAGTGGGACGAGGCCACAGCCGACGCCGATCGGGTGTTGGACGAGCCGAGCGCGCCGATGGCGAGGACATGGCCGTCGCTGATCCGCGCGCTTGTGTCGTTGCGGCGGCGCGGCACGGGCGTGGAATCGCTCGATGACGCCTGGGCGCTCGCGTCCCGGCTCGGGGAGCCGATTCGCATGCTGCCCGTCGCGGCGGCGATCACCGAATTCTCCTGGCTGACAGGCGTGCTCGACGACCGGTTGGCTCAGTGCCGTGAACTTCTTGCGGATGGTCCCATCGAGGGGCTGGAATGGTCGAGGGGGGAGTTGGCTGCCTGGCTTCGTCGGCTCGGCGACACCGTCGACACGGCAGGCGTCGCCGGGCCTTATCGCTTGCTTCTCGAGGGCGCGTATGTAGCGGCCGCCGACGAGTTCCACCGTCTTTCCATGCCGTACGACGCCGCGCTGGCACTCGTCGACTCGGGCGATCCGGCCAACGCCGCGAGGGCGCTGGATATCCTCGACCGGCTCGGCGCCGACGCCGTCGCGTCGAAGGTCCGCCGTGAGCTCCGGACACAGGGCGTTACGGCCGTGCCTGCGCGACGACGGTCCGCGACGCTGGCCAACCCTGCGGGACTGACCGCCCGCCAGGTCGAGGTGCTTCGCCTGCTTGACGACGGGCTCACCAATTCCGAACTCGCCGAGCGGTTGTACCTTTCGGTCAAGACTGTCGACCACCACGTGTCGGCGATCCTGAACAAGCTCGACGTGAGCAAGCGCCGCGATGCCGTCCGGCGAGCGAGGGAGTTGGGGATCCTCGGGGAGTCAGCGCGCGCGGAAGTGTCGCTGTAGCCGTCGCTGCCGGTGGGTGAACAGCGCGCCGATGCCCGCAGCGATGATTGGCGTCAGTAGACGCAGCGGGGCTCGGAGTTCGAACGTGAGGCGGTCGCGGACAAGGGTTTTCGCGTCGCCGTCCGGTTCGAGTGTGCGTTCGTGGCGCCACCGCCGCATGCTGAGCATCGTCGACTGTTCGTCGAAGCCACGACCCGGCCACAGCTCGGCGATCATCAAGTGGTCATAGTCGAAGGGCAGCACGCCGAACAGGCGGATCAAGCAGCGGCCCATCGGCGTGCCGACCGGGATGTCGTCGACCGTCAGCGATTTGCGGCCGCGCGGCATCGACATCGTCATCCACGGTCGCAGTTCGTCGTTGATGCCCTCCGGGGTGACCACGCGCGCCCATACGCGATCCGAGGGTGCATCGACGAGGATGCGCCGTTCGACGATCATCGCACCGACGCTAGCCCGACGCGTCCGATTGCCGGGTGCTACGTTGACCCGAGGTGTGCCGGGAAGTCTGGTCGGCGTCGATGGCAGCCGACCACGGAGCACACGATGAACGATTCACCAACCCCACTTCGGCGCCGACTGCTCAGTCGCGGCTCCTGGCCGGAGGCCAAGCGCCTCGCCGAGATTCTGCGCAGGGAGACCGTCGGGGGCATTCTGCTTCTGGTCGCGGCCGGCGCCGCGGTGGTGTGGGCCAACTCGGCCTGGGCGGACACCTACCGCGCGATCTCGGACGTCGCCGTCGGACCCGATGCCTGGCATCTGAGGCTGACCGTGTCCGAATGGGCCGCCGACGGTCTGCTGGCGGTGTTCTTCTTCGTCGTCGGGCTCGAACTCAAGCGCGAGTTCGTCGCCGGTGACCTGCGCGACCCGGCGCGCGCGGCGCTGCCCATCGCGGCCGCCGTCGGCGGAATGGTCGTCCCAGCCGCCATTTTCGTCGCGATCAATCTCACCGCGGGCCACCCGGAGAATCTCGCCGGGTGGGCGGTGCCCATCGCCACCGACATCGCCTTCGCGCTCGCCGTGCTCGCGGTGCTGTCCACCCATCTGCCGAGCGCGCTGCGCACATTCCTGCTGACGCTGGCCGTCGTCGACGATCTGCTGGCGATCACGATCATCGCCGTCTTCTACACCGACCACCTGTCGCTCGGCCCGCTGGCGCTTGCGCTGATTCCCATCGCCTTGTTCGCGTTGGCCGTCCGGCGCGGGATCAACCGCTGGTGGCTTCTCGTGCCGCTGGCCGCCGCGGCATGGGCACTCGTGCACGCCAGCGGTGTGCACGCCACCGTCGCGGGCGTGCTGCTGGGCTTCACCGTTCCCGTTCTCAGTGACACGGACCGATCCACCGCCGAAGGGTTCGAGCACCGGCTGCGGCCGATCTCCGCCGGCTTCGCGGTGCCGGTGTTCGCGTTCTTCGCGGCGGGTGTGTCGGTGGGCGGCTGGTCGGGTTTCGGTGCCGCACTGGCCCAGCCGATCACCGTCGGCGTCCTGGCCGGGCTCGTTCTTGGCAAACCCCTCGGGGTCTTCGGCACCACGTTTGTATTGGCCAAGTTCACGGGTGCGACGCTCGATGACGACCTGGCGTGGCGCGACGTATTGGGCATGGCGCTGCTGGCTGGGATCGGGTTCACAGTTTCGTTATTGATCGGAGAATTGGCCTACGGCCACGGCACCGCGGCGGGCGCCGACGCCAAGATAGGTGTGCTGGGGGGCTCCGTCGTCGCAGCTCTGCTGGCCGCCGTGCTTTTGCTGAGCCGCAATGCGGCCTACCGGCGGATTCACGCCATCGAGACCAGTGACGCAGACCACGACGGCGTTCCCGACATCTACGAGGCTCGGCGGGACTGAGCGAGGCTTCCGTGCGTACACTGGCGGAATGCTTGAACAGATCCGCGGCCCCGCAGATCTGCAGCACCTGACCCAGTCGCAGCTAAGTGAACTGGCTGACGAGATCCGACAGTTCCTGATCCACAAGGTCGCTGCAACCGGTGGGCATCTCGGCCCTAACCTCGGCGTCGTCGAGCTCACGCTCGCGGTGCACCGGGTGTTCGACTCGCCGCACGACCCGATCGTCTTCGACACCGGCCACCAGGCCTACGTGCACAAGATGCTGACGGGTCGCTGCCACGAGTTCGACACGCTGCGCAAAAAGGACGGCCTCTCCGGCTATCCGTCGCGCGCCGAAAGCGACCACGACTGGGTCGAGTCCAGCCACGCCAGTTCGGCGCTGTCCTACGCCGACGGGCTTGCCAAGGCCTTCGAATTGACCGGGCACCGTAACCGCCATGTCGTCGCGGTGGTCGGCGACGGCGCGCTGACCGGCGGCATGTGCTGGGAGGCGCTGAACAACATCGCCGCTGCCCGCCGCCCGGTCGTCATCGTGGTCAACGACAACGGCCGCAGCTACGCGCCGACGATCGGCGGGTTCGCCGACCACCTGGCGGCGCTTCGGCTGCAGCCCGGCTACGAGAGAATCCTGGATGAGGGCCGCAAGGCGGTCCGCGGCGTGCCCGTCATCGGCGAGTTCTGCTACCAGTGCATGCACAGCATCAAGGCGGGCATCAAGGACGCGATAGCGCCCCAGGTCATGTTCACCGACCTCGGCCTGAAATACGTCGGCCCGATCGACGGCCACGACGAGCATGCGGTGGAGGTGGCGCTGCGCCACGCCCGTGGGTTCAACGCACCGGTGATCGTCCACGTCGTGACGCGCAAGGGCATGGGCTACGCTCCCGCCGAAGCCGACGAGGCTGAGCAGATGCACTCCACGGGGGTCATCGACCCGCAGACAGGCCAGTCCACCAAGGTGCCGGGTCCGGGCTGGACGTCCACCTTCGCCGAGGCCCTGATCAAATTCGCCGCCAACCGCCGCGACATTGTGGCGATCACCGCCGCCATGCCGGGACCGACGGGGCTGACCGCATTCGGAAAGCGGTTCCCCGACCGGTTGTTCGACGTCGGCATCGCCGAGCAGCACGCGATGACGTCGGCGGCCGGCCTCGCGATGGGTGGCCTGCACCCGGTGGTGGCCATCTACTCGACGTTCCTGAACCGCGCCTTCGACCAGATCATGATGGACGTCGCCCTGCACGAGCTGCCCGTCACCCTTGTGCTGGACCGGTCGGGCGTCACCGGCCCCGACGGTGCCAGCCACAACGGCATGTGGGACCTGTCGATGTTGAACATCGTGCCGGGCATGCGGGTGGCCGCACCGCGCGATGCGGCTCGGCTCTACGAGGAGCTCGGCGAGGCGCTGGACATCGAGGGCCCGACCGCGATCCGGTTCCCCAAAGGCGATGTGGGCGAAGACATCCCGGCGGTCAAGCGACGGGACGGTGTCGACGTGCTTGCCGTCCCGGCCGACGGTGACTCCGAGGACGTGCTGCTTGTGGCCGTCGGACCGTTCGCGTCGATGGCGAAGGCCGTCGCAGAACGGCTGCGCAACCAGGGCATCGGCGTCACCGTGGTCGACCCGCGATGGATACTTCCGGTGCCCGATGCGATCGGCGCGCTGGCGAAGGCCCACAAGCTGGTGGTCACGTTGGAGGACAACGGCGTTCGTGGCGGCGTCGGGTCGGCGGTGTCGTCCGCGCTGCGCCGCGCAGAGATCGACGTGCCGTGCCGCGACGTCGGATTGCCGCAGGAGTTCCAGGCGCACGCATCGCGCGGCGAGGTGCTCGCCGATGTGGGCCTGACCGACCAGGACATCGCGCGCCAGGTGACCGGCTGGGTCGCCGCGCTGGGCAGCACGGTTTCCGAACATCAGGTCAGCCAGCACTTCGATTGAGCGCGACGCGGCCGCCTTCCTCCAATGTCGCTGTGCGGCGCGGTTGCTCGAAGAGCACCTCGGCCTTACGGTCGTTGATCTCCAGCGTGGCGATGGTGTTGCCGAACAGCGGCCCGCATACGTTGTCCCACTTCATCGGAGGCGAGGGCACCCCGCGCCTGCGGACCCACCATCGGGTGACGGCCGCCGCAGGCCGAGACCAGCTGAGCGTGAATGCCGGTTTGATGAACAGCGGCACGTAGTTGTGCACGGGCGAGCACACCAGCTGATGTACGGTCGCCCCGTCCGGTGACACGCCGTCGAATTCGGCACGTGCAGCGTAGCTGTGGTGCACGTCGCCGGAGAGCACGCTGATCGTCGCGGGGCCATCGGGATGCTCGGCGATTCTGGCGATCATCTCGCCCAGCCGCACGAACGACTTGTAGAACGCGGGCCAGTGCTCGAAATCGCCTGCCTGGCGCAGCCGTTCGCCCATGCGGCCGCGCCAGCCGGGCCGGTCGGCCATTCGCTCGTTGAGCGTCTCCAGGTCGCCGATGGCCGGTGGCATCAGCCATGGCACCGACGAGGCGAGCATCAGATGGTCGAGCGTTTCCAGATCCTCTTCGGCCTTTGCCTCCACCCACCGGAACTCGTTCTCGCCGACCATCATTCGCTCGCCCGACTCCAGGATGCGGCCGTTGCGGGAGTCCACCATGATCAGCCGGGTTCGGCCGAGGTCCCACCGGTAGCTGAACCGGATGCCCTTGTTGCAGTCGACCTCGCGGTCGGCCCGCTCGGCGACTTCGGCCAGATGCGGCCAGGTGTCACCCTCTGTCGCGAGGAGCCGTTGATAGTCGTCGTTGTCGTCCAGTTCGGCGGGGCTCAGGTTGCCGAGGTGCTGATACACCCAGTACGACGCGAGCCCGGCCCGGATCCGGTCGCGCCACCACGGTTCGTGGGCCATTTCATTACGCCAGGTCGCCGAGGTGTTCCAGTCGTCGCGGATGTCGTGGTCGTCGAAGATCATCGCGGTGGGCACCGTCGACATCAACCAGCGGATCTCGGGGTCGCCCCACGAGTGGCGGTACAGCCGTTCGTATTCGGCGAAGGTGACCACCTCGTGCGGCGGCCGGTCACCGTGCCTGTTGCGCCTGCGACCCGCGACGCGCCGCGCCTCGTCGGGCGGAAGCTCGTCGGCGTACAGCTGATCACCGAGCAGGATCAGGGCATCGGGCCACTCGTCGATCGGCCGCCCGGACATCCGCGTCGCGTAGGAGTCCAGCGCGTCCTGCTTCAGCTTGGCCTCGACCTTTTTGACCTCGGTCTTCGGGTACCGACACGAGCCGAAGATCGCCCGCACCCGATGCGCGCCGGCCGGACCGCGGGTGCGGATCACGCTCGGCGGAAAATTGGAGCCGGCTTCCGGCCACACCGTCGTCCCGTCGACGCTGACCTGGTACTCGGTGACGCTGTCCGGAGTCAGGCCGGTCACATGGACGACAGCGAAGTGGTAACCGGAGACCTCGAACGTCCGCGCGGAACAGCCGAGAATTTCGATAGTGCATGCGTTTTCGGTTTGCACCCACACCAGTGCGGTGGTGTCCGAAACATGCCGCAGCGCAGGACCGAGGAGTAACCCCATTGAATTGACCCTAGGGCAGGCACAGCGGCCCGTGGAAGAGTGGTTCGCATGGACGGCGAACTGGAGCGTTGGAAGGAGGCCGGGCGGTACTTCGATTATCTGGGCTTCAACGTGTTCTACCGCACGGCCGGCAGCGGCCCCACCCTGCTGCTGATCCACGGCTATCCGTTCAATTCGTGGGACTGGGCGCGGATATGGGACGCGCTCGTCGAGCGGTTCACCGTGGTCGCGCCCGACATGCTGGGGATGGGGTTCTCCGACAAGCCCGTCGCCTACGGATATTCGGTCCACGATCACGCGGATATGCACGAAGCCCTGCTGGCCGATCTCGGTGTCCAGTCTGCGCACATCCTCGCTCACGACCTCGGTGACTCGGTCGGCCAGGAGTTGCTGGCCCGCCACGAGTTCTCCGATCACGTGTACGGCTCGCTGGCCATCGAGTCGGTCACCTGGCTCAACGGCGGCCTGTTCAACGAGGCGTACACGCCGCGGCTATTGCAGAAGGCGATGTCGCGAACCCCTTTGGGCGACATCATGAGTCCGCTGCAGGGTAGCCCACTGTCGCGGCGGTTGATCGACCGCACGCTCGATGAGCTCTTCGGCGTAGACACCAAACCCTCGCCGCGAATGCTCGACCAATTTCACCAGATCCTCGGCTACAACGGCGGCAAGCGGGTGACGCACAAGGTGGGCAGGTTCGTCAACGACCGCTACGAGCACCGCAATCGTTGGGTGCGGGCCATGCGACAGACGGTGGTGCCCATGCGGCTGATCGACGGTCCCGCCGACCCGAACTCCGGCAGGCATATGGCGCAGCGCTATCGCGAGGTCATCCCCGACCCCGACGTCGTCATGCTCGACGACGGGATCGCGCACTGGCCACAGATCGAGGCGCCGGAGGCGGTGCTCACGCACTTCCTCGCCCACATCGACCGCGTCACGGCGCAGGGGTAGCCAATGCCGCCGCCAGCACGGGAACGACGAGGTGACGCTGCCACGGGCGGGCCTGCGCGTCGCGCAGGAAGTCGTCGACTGCCGACTCGATGTCGGCCGCCGGCTGCCAGTCCCAGCACAACCGTCGCACCACCTCTGGGGTGACCAGGTTCTCCGTCGGCACCGACACCCGTTCGGACAGCTCGGCGAGACCGGCGCGGGCCGCTTCCAGCCGCGCGGCCGCCTCCGGCTTGCGGCGGGCCCATCGTGACGCAGGCGGCGGGCCGTTTTGTGGTTCGGAGATCTCTGGCTGGTCGCTGCCGTCGCGGGCGCGGCTCAACGCGTCAAGCCACACCTGCGCCGAGCGGCGCTGCCTCGACCCCCCGAAGATGGGCAGCGCGGTGAGTTCGTCGACGCTCTTGGGGTCGACCGTCGCGGCATTGATGATCGCGGCGTCGGGCAGGATTCGTCCCGGCGCGATGTCGCGTCTGCGGGCGATGTGGTCACGCGTCGTCCACAGCTCCCGGACGGCGGCCATCGCCCTGCGGTCACGGACCTTGTGGATGCCCGACGTGCGCCGCCACCGGTCTCGTCGCGTCGGCGCGCCCTCGAATGTGCGAAGGTACTCGAATTCCTCTGCAGCCCAATCGGTTTTGCCCTGCTCTTCCAGAATGGCGGCGATGGCGGTCTCCAGTTCGACGAGCACCTCGACGTCGAGGGCGGCGTAGTTCAGCCACTCCGGCGGCAGTGGTCGTTTGGACCAGTCGGCCGCTCCGTGACCCTTTTTCAGCCCGAGGCCGAGTAGCCGCTCGACCATCGTGGCGAGGTTCACCCGGTCGAATCCGGCAAGCCTGCCCGCGAGCTCGGTGTCGTACAGCCTCGGCGGCCTCATGCCGATTTCGGCGAGGCACGGCAGGTCCTGGTCGGCGGCGTGCAACACCCATTCGTCGGTGGTCAGCACCTGGGCGACCGGCGCAAGCATCGGGATTGGGTCGGCGCCGTGGTTGACCGGATCGATCAGCACGGTGCCCGCACCATCGCGGTGGATCTGCACCAGATAAGCCCGGTTCGAGTAGCGGAAGCCGGACGCGCGTTCGGCGTCGACCGCGAACGGGCCGTACCCAGAAGCCAAAAGCTCTGCGGCTTGCCGGATTTCGGATGGTGTGACGGACACCGGCGGGACGCCGTCGGCGGGAGCCAGCAGCGGGGTGGCTTCGGGTTCCGCGGCGTCTTCTGGCTCGGCCCCTTCGGAGTGGGCGTCGGTCATCTCAGGCGCGGGTTCGCGACCCCAGGTCAGTCACCCCGGCCGGCGGAAGTCCCGCGGCGTGCTCGAGCACCGCGCAGAACGCCCGCACGTGCGGGCCCAGCTCCAGCGTCGTCGCCGTCCATGATGCGCGCAGCTCGAGCTGATGGGCCCGTGGCGGCCCGGAGATGTCCCCGTAGCGCACCGACGTGGTGGCGGTGACCGTGCCGCCCAGCGCGGTGACGTGCTCGGTGTTCGCCTCGAGAGCGTCGACCAGCCAGCTCCATGCCACCTCGGGCAACAGCGGGTCCACCGCCTCGCTGGAGTCGAGATCGGCCTGGACGTAGGCGACCAGGCGCATCGTGCCGTCCCAGGCCTCGGCGCCCTCGGGGTCGTGCAGAAGGATCAACCGGCCGAACGCGTCCCCTTCGGACTGCTCGGGCACGATGGCCGTCTCCGGGTGACGGACCTCGGCGCCCAGGGCGTAGCTGAACGGCGCGAGACGCTGCGGCGGCCGGATCGGGCCGAGCTCGATCTCCGGTCGCACGGTGGTGGCATTCATCGCAGCGACCGCTTCCCGGAACTGCGCCGGTTCGGCGGTGGTCACCGGTTTGAGGCTAGACCATTCGGCAAGGCCTGTGCGCAGGCGCGCCGTATCTGTCCCGGGGAGACGCCAAGCGGCCCCCGGCCGGCGTCTCATGGCAGCATTGGTGCCGATGAACACCCGCCGTGACCTGCCCGAGTCGCCGTACCTGGCCGCCGCAAGTGGCCGCAAGCCGAGCCGGGTTCCTGTGTGGTTCATGCGCCAGGCGGGCCGGTCGTTGCCCGAGTATCGGGAGCTGCGTGCCAAGAACACGATGATGCAGGCGTGCTTCGATGCCGAGCTGATCACCGAGATCACTCTGCAGCCGGTGCGCAGGCACGGCGTCGACGCCGCCATCCTGTTCTCCGACATCGTCGTGCCGTTGCGGGCGTCGGGTATCGACCTCGACATCGTGCCCGACGTCGGTCCGGTGATCGAGCGGCCGATCCGCACCGCCACCGACGTCGCGGCGATCAAACCCCTTGAGCGCGAACAGGTTACGCCGGTCGCCAATGCTGTCGCGTCACTGGTGTCCGAGCTGGGCGACGTCCCGCTGATCGGCTTCGCAGGCGCGCCGTTCACGCTGGCGTCCTATCTCGTCGAGGGTGGGCCCAGCCGCCACCACGAGCGCACCAAGGCGATGATGCTCGGTGAGCCCGACACCTGGCACGCCCTGATGGCGGCCCTGGCCGGGATCACCACCGCCTTCCTGAAAGTGCAGGTCGACGCCGGGGTGGACGCCATCCAGATGTTCGACTCGTGGGCCGGGATACTGTCGCCGGTCGACTACCGCAGCTACGTGCAGCCGCACAGCACCCGCGTGTTCGAGGCGCTGGCCGACACCGGCGTACCGATGACGCACTTCGGTGTCGGCACCGCCGAACTGCTCGGCGCGATGTCCGAGGCCGTCTCACCGGCGGCCAGCTCCGTCGTCGGCGTCGATTGGCGGACGTCACTTGCCGACGCCGCGGCCAGGGTCACGCCGGGCACCGCGCTGCAGGGCAACCTCGACCCCGTGGTGCTGCTTGCCGGCTCCACGGTGGCCGAGCGCGCTGCGCGCGCCGTCGTCGAGGACGGCCGTCGGGCGGTCGACGCGGGTGCCGCAGGCCACGTGTTCAACCTTGGCCACGGTGTGCTCCCGGCGACCGACCCCGGCGTCATCACCGAAATCGTCGAACTGGTGCACTCGCTGTGACCTCGTATTGCGTTGTCGGCGGGGGCATTTCGGGACTGGTCGCCGCATACCGGCTGCGGGTCACCCTCGGCGACGACGCGGATATCACCGTCTTCGAGCCCGCCGACCGCCTCGGCGGCGTGCTGCGCACCGAACAGCTCGGCGGCCAGCTCATCGACATCGGTGCCGAAGCGTTCGTGGCCCGGCGCCCCGAGGTGCCCGCGCTGCTCGCTGAGCTCGGCCTTGCCGACAGGCAGATCGGCACGACGGGCGCGCGGCCGCTGATCTACAGCCAGGGCCGTCTGCACGAGCTGCCGCGCGACACCGTGAACGGCATTCCGGCCGACGCCTCGTCGCTGGGCGGCCTGGTGGACGAGGCCACGGTCCAGCGGATGCGGGACGAACCCCGGCGACCGCTGAACTGGCGGCCAGGGGCGGATCCGTCGGTCGCCGAGCTGGTCGGCGACCGGTTCGGTGACCAGGTGGTGACCCGTTCGGTCGACCCGCTGCTGGCAGGCGTGTATGCGGGATCGGCCGCCACGATCGGGCTGCGGTCGGCGGCCCCGACGCTGGCCGCCGTGCTGGACCGCGGCGCTCGGAGCCTCACCGATGCGGTCCGCAAGGCGTTGCCGCCGCAGACCGGCGGGTCGGTGTTCGGTGCGCTCGACGGCGGCTATGCGGTGCTGCTCGATGAGCTGATCGACAGGGCCGACTTCCACTGGGCGCAGGTGGCCGTCGACAGGCTGGAGCGCCGGGGGAGCGGCTGGCAGCTGGTCGACGACGAGGGCAGCGCCTGGCACGCCGATGCGGTGTTGCTGGCCGTGCCGGCACCCGCTTTGGCGAACATCGTCGCCGGGGTCGCGCCCCGTACCGCGGCGGCCGCGCGCCGGATCCGGGTGGCTTCCACCGCGCTGGTTGCACTGGCGCTACCGGGCGGCACGCCGGTGCCGCAGCGGTCCGGTGTGCTGGTGGCCGCCACGGAACGCCTGCGCGCCAAGGCGATCACGCTGTCGTCGCGCAAGTGGGGACCGCGGGGCAATGTCGAACTGGTTCGGCTGTCGTTCGGCCGCTTCGGCGATGACATTGCGCGGCGTGTCGGCGACGACGACCTGCTGACATGGGCGGCCGACGATCTTTCCGACCTGTTCGGCGTCACCGACGAGCCGTTCGACTGCCGGGTGCACCGATGGATCGACGCGATGCCTCAGTACGGGCCTGGCCACGGCGATCTGGTCGCCGAATTGCGGGCGGGCCTTCCGCCGTCCCTGGCGGTGGCGGGCGCCTACCTGGACGGCATCGGGGTGCCCGCCTGCGTGGCGGCGGCCACACGGGCGGCGGCGGCGCTGGTCACGGCGCGCGTGGCACGATAGGAACCATGGCTCGGCTGGACTACGACGCACTCAATTCGACACTTCGCTACCTGATGTTCTCGGTGTTCGCGGTGAAACCCGGCGCCCTCGGCGACGACCGCGCCGCGATCGTCGACGAGACGGCGACCTTCCTCAAACAGCAGGAGGACAACGGCGTCGTGGTCCGTGGGCTATACGACATCTCGGGACTGCGCGCCGATGCGGACTTCATGATCTGGACCCACGCCGAGCAGGTGGAGGCGCTGCAGGCCACCTACTCCGACTTCCGTCGCACCACGACGCTGGGCCGGGCCACCACGCCGGTGTGGAGCACGGTCGCGCTGCACCGGCCCGCGGAGTTCAACAAGAGCCATATCCCTGCGTTCCTCGCCGGTGAGGACCCCGGCGCCTACATCTGCGTGTATCCGTTCGTCCGGTCGCTGGACTGGTACCTGCTGCCCGACGAGGAGCGCCGCCGCATGCTCGCCGAACACGGCATGGCCGCCCGCGACTACAAGGACGTCAGGGCCAACACCGTGCCCGCGTTCGCCCTCGGCGACTACGAGTGGGTGTTGGCGTTCGAAGCGCCTGAACTGCACCGCATCGTCGATCTGATGCGCGACCTGCGCGCCACCGATGCCCGTCGGCATGTCCGTGAGGAGACCCCGTTCTTCACCGGTCCCCGTGTCGGCGTCGAGGAATTGGTTGCCAAGCTGCCGTGATCGGCTTTGAACTTTATTTGCTGTCCTCGTTTTGATTGAGTTGCATCCAACATAGCCGTCAATTTTGGCAACGCTTTTTCGAGGGGAACAGCGCGGATGCCAGGCCATAAACGCCAAGGGCGCCTTCTTTTGGCAAATCCGATGAACACTTTGCTGCGATCGGTTTCGGATACGGCAATTTGTTGCTAGCGTGGACAGGGTGTCCAAAACAGCGTGGGTGGGGATCGGCGCTGTCGCGGTAGGTACCGCTTTCGCGGGCACTTTGGTCTTTCATTGGGGGAGTGACGTGGGCCGCGACGCTCTGGCGAATTACGGATTGCTCGTGTTTGCGGTGTTCGCGGCGGTGTGCGGCGGGCTGGCCGCCTGGTCGGCCGGGGGCCGCAAGCGCATCGCGTGGATCAGTTTGACGGTCGGCCTCGCCGGATGGGCCTTCGGATCAGCGTCGTGGATCTACTACGAGAACGTGCTGCACCAGTC
>JBKPSU010000035.1:0-56114 GCA_046735135.1 Actinomycetota bacterium | reverse complement strand
GTGTCGCTGACCGGGAGCGCGGGCACGACCGCGGGATGACCGGAGTGCAGTGCCGCGACGACGCGCGCGATCAGCGACGGCGGCGTCAGCGCCCGTGCCGCATCGTGCACGAGGACGAACTCCGCGTCGCCGACCGCGGCCAGCGCGAGGCGCACCGACTCCGTGCGATCGGCTCCGCCTGCCACGATGACCGCATCGCCTCCGAATACCAGCTTGGCCTGGTCGGTTCGGTTCGGCGGCACGGCCACCACGATGCTGTCGACGACTCCCGAGTCACGCAGGCCACGAAGGGCGTGTTCGAGCATCGGACGACCGGTGAGGTTGACGAATGCTTTTGGCGCACCGCCAGCCAACCGTTCCCCGGACCCTGCTGCCGGGACGACGGCGACCGTGCTCATGCGTCAGGACGCGGCGGCCAGAACCTCGTCGAGGATGATCTCGGCCTTGGCGTCGTCGGTGTTCTCCGCGAGCGCCAGTTCGCCGACCAGGATCTGCCGGGCCTTGGCCAGCATCCGCTTCTCGCCCGCGGACAGCCCACGCTCCTGATCACGGCGCCAGAGGTCGCGGACGACCTCGGCAACCTTGTTCACGTCACCGGAAGCGAGCTTCTCGAGGTTGGCCTTGTAGCGGCGCGACCAGTTGGTCGGCTCTTCGGTGTGGGGGGCGCGGAGCACCTGGAACACCTTGTCGAGGCCCTCTTGGCCGACCACGTCGCGGACGCCGACATACTCGGCGTTCTCTGCGGGGACTCGGACTGTGAGGTCTCCCTGGGCGACCTTCAAGACGAGATATTCCTTTTGCTCACCTTTGATGGTCCGGGTTTCGATCGCCTCGATCAACGCAGCACCGTGGTGTGGATAGACAACGGTGTCTCCGACCTTAAAAATCATCTGTTTCGAGCCCCTTTCGATACTCCATGCTAACACGGCGCGCAGACACGTGCGGACCAACGGTGCAGGTCAGGGGCACCACAGATGAAGACTAGGGGTTGACAGGGTGACGAATCCGTGCAAGGCCTGCGCCGGTCAGCGACCCTTTCGCGACCCCTCTCACGTGCCTGTGGACGGTTGAGGGCAAACCCGATCCGACGTCGTTGACACCTCCGCTACCGCCGCTAACCACCACCTACTACTGTGCATAGTCGAACCGGTCGGTGTCTTCAGCGAGTCACACGAGACCGACGTCACCGGCGCCTTGCCGGCCGAGCAGGAGGCTTTACGGGTGAACCGCTTCGAATCGCGCCGTTCCACCGTCACCGTGGCCCTGGCGGCCTGCGGACTCGCCGCCGCAGCGGCACTCGCCGGCTGCAGCGCCGGCCAGGTCTCCCAGACCGCGACCCAGCAGGCTGCCGTCAACGGGACTGCGGCGACGCAAGGCAACATCACGCTCCGCAACGTGCATTTGCGCGCCCCTCAGTCGACCGATTACGTGCGGCCGGGCACCGACGTCGAATTGCTGTTCGTGGCGTCCAACGAGTCGCCCGACAAGCCCGACAAGCTGACGTCGATCACTTCGGATTACGGCTCGGTGAGCCTGACCGGCGACACCGCGCTGCCTGCCACCGATGTGCTCGTGGTCGGTGAGCCGGACGGGCAGATCGCCGCGCTGGAGGCCACGGAGACCGCAGACGCCGCGAAGGCCACTGTCGCGCTGAACAAGCCGATCACCAATGGCCTGACATACGACTTCACGTTCAACTTCCAGAGCGCGGGCCCGATCAAGGTCGCGGTGCCCATCTCCGCGGGCGAGTCCGAGCGCCGCTGACGCAGCCTGCAAACGCGGGCGGGCGACACGGCGGTCATCACTGAGGATCTGTCGGCCGCGGCGGATACCGTCACACCGTGGCAAAGGAGCGTTCGCAGTATCGCTGTTCCGAGTGCCACCACGTCACCGCGAAATGGGTCGGGCGCTGCCAGGACTGCGGAACCTGGGGCACCGTCGACGAGGTAGCTGTGCTGGCTGCCGTCAACGGGTCGGCCGCCCGGCGGGCGGTGGCGCCGACGACGCCCGCCGTGCCGATCAGCTCCATCGATCCGGGGGCGACCAGGCACTTTCACACCGGCGTCAGCGAGCTCGATCGCGTGCTCGGCGGCGGCATGGTGCCTGGGTCGGTGACGCTGCTGGCGGGCGATCCGGGCGTCGGCAAGTCGACGTTGCTGCTGGAAGTAGCTCACAAGTGGGCGGAGGCAGGGCGCCGCGCGCTGTACCTGTCGGGTGAGGAGTCCGCGGGTCAGATCAGGATGCGCGCCGAACGCACCGGCTGCAGCCACGACGACGTGTATCTGGCTGCGGAGTCGGACCTGCAGACCGCGCTGGGTCATATCGAAGAGGTCCGGCCGACGCTTGTGGTGGTCGATTCGGTGCAGACCATGTCGACGACCGAGGCCGACGGGGTCACCGGCGGAGTCACCCAGGTGCGGGCCGTCACGACGGCGCTGACGATGACGGCGAAGACCACCGGCGTGGCGATCATCCTCGTCGGCCACGTGACCAAGGACGGCGCGATCGCGGGCCCGAGATCGCTGGAACACCTCGTCGACGTCGTCCTGCACTTCGAAGGCGACAAGACGTCGGCGCTGCGCATGGTGCGCGGGGTCAAGAACCGGTTCGGCGCCGCCGACGAAGTCGGCTGTTTCATGTTGCACGACAACGGCATCGAATGCGTCGCTGACGCGTCCGGGCTGTTTCTGGACCAACGTCCCGCACCGGTTTCGGGCACCGCTGTCACCGTCACGCTCGACGGCAAGCGCCCGCTCATCGGCGAAGTACAGGCCCTCATCGCCGTGCCCACCAACTCGACGCCGCGGCGTGCCGTCAGCGGCATCGACTCGGCCCGTGCGGCGATGATCGCCGCGGTGCTGGAGAAGCGGGCCAACCTGAGGGTCGGCCCGTGCGACATCTACCTGTCGACGGTGGGCGGGATGCGGCTGACCGATCCGTCTTCGGATCTGGCCGTCGCACTGGCCATCGCGTCGGCGTACGCCGACCTCCCGCTGCCCGCGACGGCCATCGCGATCGGCGAAGTGGGCCTGGCGGGCGATCTGCGCCGGGTCAGCGGCATGGAGAAGCGGCTGGCCGAAGCCGCCCGCCTCGGGTTCACGTGTGCGGTGGTCCCGCCCGGCGTGAAAAGCGTGCCGATAGGCTTACAGGCGATAGCGGCCGACAACATCACCGCTGCAATGAAGGTGTTGACGGAGATCAGCAAGACATGCGTGAACGGCGGCCGCTCCGAGGAGGGGCCATGGCCGTGAAGTCAAGCCGCCGCAACGTGGTGCAGCTGGCCCGCCCCACGCTCCGCGAAACCATTGGCAGGCTGGCCCCGGGGACCGCGCTGCGCGACGGCCTCGAACGCATCCTTCGCGGTCGCACCGGCGCGCTGATCGTGCTCGGCTATGACGACACCGTCGAGACGATCTGCGACGGCGGCTTCTCGCTCGACGTCGCGTACGCACCGACCCGGCTGCGGGAGCTGTCGAAGATGGACGGCGCAGTGGTGCTGTCCAGCGACGGCACGCGCATCCTGCGGGCCAATGTTCAGCTGGTGCCCGACCCGTCGATTCCAACCGACGAGTCAGGCACCAGGCATCGGTCCGCGGAACGCGCTGCCGTCCAGACCGGTTATCCCGTTGTCTCCGTTAGCCATTCGATGAGCATCGTAACCGTCTACGTGGCGGGCGAGCGACACGTGGTGCCTGATTCGGCGACTATCCTGTCGCGTGCCAACCAGACCATCGACACGCTGGAGCGCTACAAGTCGCGGCTGGACGAGGTGAGCAGGCAGCTGTCGACGGCAGAGATCGAGGACTTCGTCACGCTGCGCGACGTGATGACGGTGGTGCAGCGGCTCGAGATGGTCCGCAGGATCAGCCTCGAAATCGACGCCGACGTAGTGGAACTCGGCACCGACGGCAGGCAGCTCAAACTCCAACTGGAGGAGCTGGTCGGCGACAACGACACCGCCCGCGAGCTGATCGTGCGCGACTACCACGCCAACCCCGACCCGCCTGCGGCCGTGCAGGTGACGGCGACGCTTGAGGAGCTCGACCAACTCTCCGACACTGATCTTCTCGACTTCACAACGCTGGCAAGGGTTTTCGGGTACCCGTCGACGGCTGAGGCGCAGGACTCGGCGATGAGCTCACGCGGCTACCGTGCGATGGCGGGAATTCCTCGCCTGCAGTTCGCCCATGTCGACCTGCTTGTCAGGTCATTCGGGTCGCTGCAGGGGCTGCTGGCCGCCAGCGCGAACGACCTGCAGTCCGTGGAGGGCATCGGGTCGATGTGGGCGCGCCACATCCGCGAGGGTCTGTCGCAACTCGCCGAGTCGACGATCGCCGACCGGCTGGCCTAACCCGCGGGCGCGGGGGCCTGTTGGGGCGCCGGCGCTTCACCCGCAGGCGCCGGCGCTTCACCCGCAGGCGCAGGCTGGGCGGCCAGGACGAACGGCACAGCCGCCGACCGCAGGTTGCCCAGCTGGACCAGCAGGTTGTACGTGCCGGGTCCGATCGGCTGGCGAGGCAGCGGGCAGTTGGGCGCCGAGCCCATCCCCGTCCAGGTCACCTCCGTCGTCACCTGTTCACCGGGATTGAACGTCTTGACCAGCGTCTCGTTCGACGGCGCACAGTCGAGGTTCGACCACAGCCGCGTGTTGTCCAGCCCGTACACGTAGGCCGCGAGCACTGCCGCCCCGACGTCACGCTTGCAGGCCACCAGGCCGATATTCGTCACGACCATGGTGAATTTCGGCTGTTCGCCCACCACGTACTGCGGCTGGCTGGTGATGCCCTTGACCGCCAGCGTCGAGTCCGGGCAGTCGTCGCCCTCCTGGAGCACCGGCGGCGGCGTCACCGCCGCGGTCGGTGTCGGCGTTGGAGCGGGAGCGCTGATCTGCGGCGGCACGACGGGCGTCTTGACTTCGGGGTTCTCCCCGGGAAGCGGTGTCGGCGGCGCGGCCTGCGTCGGTGCGGGTTTGACGGCGTTCTTCGTTTCCGCGCCAGAGGTGTTGATGACGACCAACAGCACCACGGCGGCGATGACCCCGACGACGAGGACGCCTATGCCCAACGCGAGAGCCCTGCGTCGCCAATAGATCTGCGTGGGCAGCGGGCCATGCGGTTCCAGATCCAGCACAACTTCACGGTACGGGCAGGTCACACACAATCGGCCGAGGTCGCTCGGCGTGTCGGGGTCAGCCTTCGCCGACGTCTCCCAGGCGGTCGCGCAACACGACCCGACCATCGGCCAGGTGGTAGGTCGCGCCGACGATGGCCAGGTTGCCCTCTGCAAGCTTCTGCGCGATCAACGCGGAGCGGATTCGCAACTGGCCGACGGTGTCGTTGACGTGCCGGGCTTCGAACTCGTCGACCCGCGTCAAGCCCGCCGCCCTGCCCTGCAGGATTGACGGTGTCACCCGTTCCACGATGTCCCGGACGTAGCCGCCGGGCACATCACCGTCATCCAGCGCGGTCAACGTGGCCTGAACCGCCCCGCAGCTGTTGTGTCCCAGAACCACGATCAGCGGCACGTTCAGCACGCTGACGGCGTATTCGATCGAGCCGAGCACCGCTGAGTCGATCACGTGGCCTGCGGTGCGCACGACGAACATGTCGCCGAGACCTTGGTCGAAGATGATCTCGGCGGCCACCCGGCTGTCTGCGCAGCCGAACACCACCGCGGTGGGGTGCTGCGACTTGGCAAGCCGGGCCCGATCCTCGATGCTCTGGCTCGGATGCGCCGGCGTTCCCCCTACGAAGCGCTCGTTACCCTCCTTGAGTGCCTTCCATGCGGTTATCGGGTTCGTGTTGGGCATGGCCGACATTGTGCCGGAGGGTGAATTCGTGATCGATCCGGGCGAGCTTCTGCGGTGGTACGAGCGCGAGCAGCGGGACCTGCCGTGGCGTCGACCCGGCGTCACCCCATGGCAGGTGCTGGTGAGCGAGTTCATGCTGCAGCAGACGCCCGTCGCGCGCGTCGAGCCCGTCTGGCTGGCCTGGGTGGCGCGCTGGCCAACGCCGTCGGCGACCGCGGCGGCCGGCGCGGCCGACGTGCTGCGGGCGTGGGGCAAGCTCGGCTACCCCCGGCGGGCCAAGCGGTTGCACGAGTGCGCGGTGGCGATTGCGTCCGGGTACGGCGACGAGGTGCCCGCAGACGTCGAAACATTGTTGTCGCTGCCGGGAATTGGCGCATACACGGCGCGCGCCATCGCGTGCTTCGCCTACCGGCAGCGGGTGCCCGTCGTCGACACGAATGTGCGCCGCGTGGTGGCCAGGGCCGTGCACGGCAGGGCCGACGCTGCGGCCTCCTCTCCGCGTGACCTAGAGGACGTCGCCGCGTTGTTGCCGAATGACGATGATGCGCCGCGCTTTTCGGTCGCGCTGATGGAACTCGGCGCGACGGTGTGCACGGCGCGGGCCCCGCGCTGCGGCCTCTGCCCGCTGAGCGTGTGCGCATGGCGGTCCGGCGGCTTTCAGGAAGGCACGTCGCAGGCCCGCCGCGTTCAGCGGTATGCAGGCACGGATCGTCAGGCCCGGGGCCGTCTGCTGGATGTGTTGCGTGGCAACAAATCCCCGGTTGCTCGCGCACAACTCGACATGGCCTGGCTGACGGACACGGCGCAACGCGACCGCGCGCTTGATTCGCTGCTCGTCGACGGGCTCGTCGAGCAGACGGCGGATGGCCGATTTGCGCTTGCGGGCGAGGGTGACTCGCTAACCTGAGGCGGTGGCGCAGGCTCCGCGAACTCGCTACGCCAAATGCGGCGACCTGGACATCGCCTACCAGGTTCTCGGCGATGGTCCGGTTGACCTGCTGGTGCTCCCCGGCCCGTTCGTGTCCTTCGATTCGATTGATTTCGAGCCGTCACTGCACCGTTTCCACCGCCGGCTCGCATCGTTTGCCCGCGTTATCCGGTTCGACCAACGTGGGATGGGTGCATCGTCGCGGTCCCGGTCGAGCGACCAGATGGGGCCCGGTTTCTGGGCCGAGGACGCCCTTGCCGTGATGGATGCCGCGGGGAGCGAGCAGGTCACAATCGTCGGGTCGGGCTGGACCGGGATGACCGGGCTCGTCCTGGCCGCCGAACACCCCGAACGGGTGCGCAGCATGGTGATCGTGAACGGATCCGCCCGAGCGCTGTGGGCGCCCGACTACCCGATCGGTAACGAGGTCGTCGGCGACAACCCATGGGGCACGGTCGCACTGGACCCGGATGCGGTAGACCAGGGCTTCGACGTCTTGCGCATCATCGCACCGAGCGTGGCAGACGACGACGCCTTCCGCCGCTGGTGGGACCGAGCCGGCAACCGGGCCCAGTCGCCGACCGAGGCGCGCGCCATTCTCGGGGTGCTCGCGGCGGCCGATCTCAGAGACACCATCACGCGCATCACCGTGCCGACCCTTGTACTGCATCGCAAGGATGCCGTGATGATCCCCGCCGAGCACGGCCGTTACCTCGCCGATCACATCCCGGGATCGCGCTACATCGAGCTACCTGGCGCCGACACGCTGCACTGGACAGGCGATGCCGATACCGTGCTCGACGAGATCGAGGAATTCGCCACCGGTGCTCGCGGGTTCGACGCCGAACGTGTGCTCACCACAATCGTTTTCACCGACATCGTCGAATCGACCCAGCACGCCGCCGCGCTCGGCGACCGCCGGTGGCACGACATGCTCGACAACCACGACCGCATCGTCCGGAGCGAACTCCAGAGGTTCCGGGGCCGCGAGGTCAATACGGCAGGAGACGGGTTCGTCGCGACGTTCACCAGTCCCAGCGTCGCGCTCGACTGCGCGAAGGCGATCATCGAAGCAGTCCGGTCGCTGGGCATCGAGATCCGGGCGGGCGTGCACGCCGGTGAGGTGGAGGTGCGCGGTGCCGACATCGCCGGGATGGCAGTGCACATCGCCGCCCGTGTCGCCGCACTCTCGGGGCCGAGTGAGGTGCTGGTGTCCTCGACGGTGCGCGAGATCGTCACCGGATCACGCCGCTCGTTCGCAGAACACGGCGAATACGAACTGAAAGGCGTCCCAGGCCGTTGGCGCATTTATGCCTTGGCGCGCAATTGATTCCGCTACGCCGTCTGTGCGGTTTGCCCGCAGTCAGGATCCATGGTGCAGGCGAAGCTGCGGCGGTAATCCGACGGCGTCACCCCGATGATCCTACGGAAGTGGTGACGTAGCAGCGTCGCGGTGCCGAAACCCGACCGGTCGGCGATGCGGTCGATGTCGAGATCGGTCTCCTCGAGCATGCGCCGCGCGTAGAGCACCCGCTGATCGGTGACCCATTGCATCGGCGTGGTTCCGGTCTCGTCGACGAAGCGCCTGGCGAAGGTGCGTGCCGACATATTGGCACGCCGCGCAAGCGTGCCAACGGTATGCGGCTTGTCCAGATTGGTCAGAATCCAATCAAGATGCGGCGCAAACCCTTCCGAGCAGCGAACCGGAATCGGTTGGTCGATGTACTGCCGCTGACCGCCGTCGCGCTGCGGGGGAACCACCATCCGGCGGGCGATCTTGTTGGTGACCTCGCTGCCGAGCTCGCGACGGACCAGGTGCAGGCACGCGTCGATACCCGCCGCGGTGCCCGCGCTGGTGATCAGATTGCCGTCGTCGACGAACAGCACATTGCGGTCGACGATGGCGGTCGGGAAGCGCCGCGCCAGCTCGTCGGCGTGCATCCAGTGCGTCGTACATGGTCGCCCGTCGAGCAGGCCCGCCTCGCCCGCGACGAATGCGCCCGAACAGACGGTGAGGATGATCGCGCCTGCGTCAGCGGCGGCCCGCACCGCCTTCAGCGCCTCGGGCAGGTAATCGGTTCCGCCGATGGCGGGAATTGCAACGAGGTCCGCGCCGACGAGGTCATCCAGCCCGTGATCGGGGATGATCGCCGCCCCGACCGATGTCCGGAGCGGCTTGCCCGCCTCGGGCCCACACACCTTGAAGTCGAAGTTGGGCACTCCGTCGCCGGAGCGGTCGATTCCGAAGACCTCGCAGATCACGCCGAACTCGAAAACCGCAAGACGGTCGAGGACCAGCGCCGATACCTTCTCGATTGCCATGGCAGTATCTTATCGCACCGTGTCCCTCCTGCCACTGTTGGCTGGATATCTACCGGCGCAGCATTACTGCCATGACTACGGCACTGACCTTCCTGCTCCTGACCGCACCCTTCGCGGTGGCCGCTGCGCTGAGCTGGGCCGCGCACCGCTCCGACTCTCTTCGCATCCGGTTCAACCAGTTCCGGTGGTCCGCCCCGATGGTGGGCAGGCTCTTCGAGGACGACCGCGACGGGTTCCGCGTCGCCCACGACGTCGACGCCATCCGCACGCGCTTCGAGAAGCAGCCGTTCTGGCCCGCCTCAGGCGCTACCGGCGAGCGTCGCTGAGAACGACTCGACCGCTTCCCGATAGGTCTGCGGCCGCTCATCGTGGACCAAATGGCCGGCACCGGGCACGTGTAAATACGTTGTCCGGTAGCCGGTTTCATTCATCTGGAGCATCTGCCCCGGCGGAGTGACAGAGTTGCCCGCCTCGATGAGCAGCGCGGGCACCCGCACGTCTCGCCACTGCCGCCAGTAGTCCCTTGTCCCCCACTCCGCCGCGATGTCGATCCAGATCCTGGTGTGGCCGTGCAGCCGCCAGCCGGTTTCCGTCCGGTCGAACGCCTCGAGAAAGTACCGGCCGGCCACCGGCCCGAATTCGTGGTAAACCTGCTGGGCCGAGTCGAATTCGACCGGCAGGGCATGCAGCCACGGCTCCCACGGTCCGGTGGTGCGGCCGCGGAAATCCGGCGCCATGTCCTCGACGACCAGGGCCTTCACCATTTCGGGTCTGGCCGCTGCTAGACACCAGGAGTGCAGGCCGCCCATCGAGTGGCCGATCAGGGTCGCGGGCCTGCCGAGCTCAGCCACTGCATCGCCGAGATCGTCGACGAATCGCTCCGTGCTGATCGGATGCGGGTCGGCGACGTCGCGGCCCCTGTGCCATGGCGCGTCGTAGGTGTAGACCTCGCCGAGTCCGGTCAGCCACGGCAGTTGCCGCGACCATGTACTGCCCCGCCCCATCAAGCCGTGCACCAACACCAGCGGCTCGCCATGGCCCCCGTGGGAGGTCAGCAATTCGTCGGGCACGGGGCTACATGCCGATCAGCGTTTCGATCCAGCCGCGGGCGAAGTAGACCAAAAAGCCCGCGGCAGCGACCCATAGCAGTGGACTGATCTCGCGGGCCTTGCCCGCTGCCGTGCGTACGATGACCCATGCGATGAAGCCGATGCCGATGCCGTTGGCGATCGAGAAGCTCAACGGCATGACCGCCACCGTCAACACGACGGGTAGCGCTACCGAGTACTCCGAGAGATCGACGTCGCGAAGGTGGGAGAACATCATCGCGCCGACGATGACGAGTGCGGCGGCGGCCACCTCGCTGGGCACGATCGACGCCAGCGGCGTCACGAACATCGCCGCGAAGAACAGCGCACCGGTCACCATGTTCGCCAGCCCGGTGCGCGCGCCCTCCTCGATGCCCGCCGCCGACTCGAGGAAGACGGTGTTGGACGACGTCGACGTCGCACCGCCGACAACCGCACCGGCGCCCTCGACGATCAGCGCCGGGCGCAGTCGCGGAAACATTCCACGCTCGTCGGCAACGCCCGACTCTCGCGACAGCCCGGTGAAGGTTCCCATCGCGTCGAAGAAGTTCGCGAAAACCAAAGTGAACACCAGCATTACGGCGGCCAGCACGCCGATACGGCCGAAGCTGTTGAGGCTGAACTCGCCGACGAGGGAGAGGTCGGGCACGGCGAACGGCGACCCCGACAGCGTCGGCACCGACAGACTCCACCCGCCCGGTCGCTTTTCCGCAGAGCCCAGATGCCATATCGCCTCGACGGCCACGGCGACCAACGTGCCCGCCACGAGCCCGATGAAGATGCCGCCCCGCACGTGCCGGATGACCAGGATCGCGGTGAGCAGCAGCGTGAAAACGAAGACGAGCGTCGGGACGGTGTTGATGGTGCCGTCCCCGTTCGCGCCCAGGCCCACCGGCGGCGACGGGACCCCCGTTGAGCCGATGAACCCGGCGTCGACCAGACCGATGAAGAGGATGAACGCCCCGATCCCCGCCGTGATCGCGAGCTTGAGCTGCATCGGCACCGCGTCGAAGATCAGCGTGCGCAGGCCCGTCGCGGCAAGGATCACGATGATGACGCCGTTGATGACGACCAGACCCATCGCCTCGGGCCACGTCAGCGAGCCCACCACGGTCGTCGCGAGGAATGAGTTGATGCCGAGGCCTGCCGCGAACGCGAACGGTAGCCGCGCAACCAGGCCGAACAGAATCGTCATGGCGCCCGCGGCGAGCGAGGTCGCGGCGGAAACCTGCGCGAAGGCCAGGCTGTGTCCGGCCACGTCCTTGGCGTCGGACAGGATGATCGGGTTCAGCACGACGATGTAGGCCATCGCGATGAACGTGACGGTTCCGCCGCGGATCTCGGATGCAAGCGTCGAGCCGCGCTCCGAAAGCTCGAAGAACCTGTCGAGGCGTCCCGCCTTGCGGCGCTCCTCGTCCTTCTGCTCCCCCGCGTCCTTCTGCTCCCCCGCGTCCGGATTCACCTTTGCGCTCCTCGCCTGCGCCTCATGACTGGAACCCTAGGTGCGTAGGGCGCGATTTGCGCAGGCGGTAGCCTTGGCCGCATGCCCGTGGTGAAGATCAACGCAATCGAGGTCCCGCCGGATGCCGGCCCGGAGCTGGAGAAGCGGTTCGCGCACCGTGCCCACGCCGTCGACAACCAGCCCGGTTTCCTGGGCTTTCAGCTGCTCCGCCCGGTCAAGGGCGAAGACCGCTACTTCGTCGTGACGCACTGGGAGTCTGAAGAGGCGTTCCAGGCGTGGGCGACCGGGCCTGCCGTCGAGGCACACGCCGGTCAGCGCGCGAATCCCGTCGCCACAGGAGCGTCGCTCCTGGAGTTCGAGGTTGTGCTGGACGTTGCGGGGACCGACGCCAAGGCGTGACGCGAGCCGGGCGCGCCGCTGGACGAGACTGACGCTCTCCGTCGCGATGGTCGCCGCCCTGGCTTGCGGTTGCGCCGACGCGGGACCGACAGCGCCCGCCGGTGCCGCGCAGAGCATCCACATCGACACCTACACGCCGCAGGGCCTGCGCGCCAAGCAGGTCATGGACATGCTCAACTCGGACTGGCCGATCGGACCCAACGGGATCCGAACGATGGCCGTGCCGAAGATCATGGATGACGTCGGCGTCACGATGGACAAGATCTGGTGGGACCGCCCGTTCACCGTCACCGGGGTGCAGATCGGCGCGGGGCACGCGACGCTTCATGTGCTGACGGACTACCAGGTGGCGCAGACGATCGAGTTGCGCACCAACGATGCGGGCATGGTCGATCGCTTCGACGTGACGCTGGATCCCCCTGCGATCAACTCGTGGAAGGACATCGACGCCGAGCTGACCAAGTCGGGCGCGCGTTACTCCTATCAGCTGTCGAAGGTCAATGACGGCAACTGCTCGGTGGTGGCGGGCACCAACACCGACCTGTCGCTGCCGCTGGCGTCGATCTTCAAACTGTATGTGTTGCTTGCCGTTTCGGATTCGGTGAGGTCGGGCAAAGTGCACTGGGACGATCAGCTCACCGTCACCAAGTGGGGCAAGGCCGTCGGCGCAGCAGGCCTGGACAAGGTGCCCGACGGCACCACCGTATCGGTGCGGACCGCCGCCCAGCAGATGATCTCCGCCAGCGACAACATGGCGACGGATCTGTTGATCGAACACGTCGGCCACGGTGCGGTCGAGCAGGCGTTGGCCGAGGCCGGACATCACGACCCGGCCAGCATGACTCCGTTTCCGACGACGCACGAGTTGTTCTCGGTCGGCTGGGGCAGGCCGAATCTCCGCGACCAGTGGACCAAGGCGTCGCACGACGAGGGCGGGCGGGCGCAACTGTTCAACGACACCAATTCCCGTCCCTACGACCCTGATCCGGAACGCACCCACACGCCCGCGTCGGACATCGGCGCCGAGTGGTACGGCTCCGCCGAGGACATCTGCCGGGTACACGCGGCGCTTCAGGCATCGGCGGTCGGTGCGGCGGCCCCTGTCAAGCAGATTCTGTCGGCCATTCCGGGTATCGATCTTGATCGGGCGAAATGGCCTTACATCGGCGCCAAGGGTGGAAACCTCCCGGGGGACTTGACGTTCAGCTGGTATGCCGTCGACCACGCGGGTCAACCGTGGGTGGTCAGCTTCCAGTTGAACTGGCCCAAGTTCCGCAGTCCGACGGCCGCGGCCTGGCTGCTGTCGATCGTGCACCACGCCTTCGACATGGCGCCCGTGGCCTGACTCATTCCGCGGACGTGAGGCGCACCAACGTCATTTGGTAGAACGCAGCGTCCACGCGTGACCGCGGAAATGCATCAAGGTCCTGCTGACCGGCGCAATGTCCATGCGCCAGAACGACTTCGCGGGCGCATCGAGCGCAACCAGGATCGCAGCGCGGATGACGGCCGGATGCGTGACGGCGACCAGCCGGCTGCGCCTGGTGGTCAAGGTGTCCATCCAGCCGCCGACGCGGCTGATCAGATCGACGACGGACTCGCCGCCGTGCGGCGCCCGTGCCGGATCCGTCAGCCAGATCGCGAGGTCCGCAGGACGCACGCCGCCGAGCACGTCGCCACGCCAGCGGCCGCAATCCAGATCGGCCAGTCGCTGGTCGATGGTCGCTTGCAGGCCAAGGAGTTCCGCGGTCTGCCTGGTGCGTTTCTCCGGCCCGCAGAACGCGCTATCGGTGACCCCGAGGTCGATCGAGGCGTCGACCTGGCGGTGACCGGTCGCGCTCAGCGGTTCGTCGGTGGGAAATCGTCCGGCCGACATCGCGTCGGTCATGGCGTGCGAGACCAGCGTCAGCCGGACGACCTCACTGCCCATGCCTCGGCTCATGCCGGAACGAAACTCTCCTGCCTCTGTGGCTCGCCGAGCAGCCGCTGCGCCATCGAACCGAACACCACCGCGATGATCGTCCACAGGACGAACTGAGTGCCCAGCGAATACAGCCGGAACTCGTAGAGAGCGTCGGCCGGGAAATCGTCGGGTGTCTCGTCGATGACCGGCAGCAACAGCATCACAACCGAGACGGCCACCACATAGGCCGCCGACGCGATCAAGGTCGCGCTCCACGCTGCGAACCGCTCCACGAGGTTGCGGCCCAACCACACCGCCGCCGCGAACAGCGCAGCCGATAGCACGACCATGAGCAGATACAGCAGCGTGCGCTGCCGGATCGTTTCCTCGAGGCTGACGGCCGGCGGATTCGCCGGGTATTTCAGGAACGGAATCACGTAGAGCGACAAGAACATTCCCGCGGCCACCAGCACCGACAGCAGACGCGGCGACACATTTCCTACGCGGCCGTACACCACGCTGTAGACGACGGCGAACAGCGCGCCCATCGCGACGCCGAACGCCAGCACGCCGAACCCCATGCCGATGTTGGCCTGGACGCCGCGGCTGAACACTTCCATACCGTGGTCGTGGCCGCCCGCGTGTGCTTCCTCGAAGGCGATGGCGCGATCGATCGCCGGCTCGACGAAGGTGCGGGCGAAGACGAACGCCGCCACGCTCGCAATTGCGCCGGCCAGCAGCCCGCGCGCGATTATTCGCTTTTCCATCGTGCGACTGTCTCGCCGAGATCAGTGGCAGGGGAAGCCGAGCAAATGGCGAGCGTCGTGCACGAATTCATGCACGTAGGTGTTGCTGCCGAACACCGAAGTCGCGCCCTGGTCCAGGCCGACGAAGTAGAGCACCAGCAGGGCGACGAATGCCGTGAGAGTCAGCCACAGCACTGCCTTGGTCGCCGACAGGTCGATCGCGGGCACTCGCGTCCGACGCGCTTCTGGAGTGGTCATCAGGTTCCTTTCGGGGATTTCGCGTCCCGGTCTGAAGGGGCGACGCACGTCGGGTCTGACTGTCACAGTGGCGCGACCGTTCTGGATTCCCACCAGATTCCTCGGCACGTCGATTACATCTGCATCCTAAACAGGTCGTCCGGCAGTTGGGTCCGGGCATGGCAAAAGCCCCTGAATCTTTTCGATCCAGGGGCTTCTGCGTCAGTGACCGTCAGTTATCGGTGGCCGTCGTGGCACTCCCAGCGCCTGCCGCGCCCGCACCCGCCAGGTCGGCCTCCTCGACGGGCTTGGCCGGCTTCTTGCTTCCGGTGAAGGTGAACACCGCGTCGTCGCCGGAACCTTCGCCGTCCCAGTTGTCGACGTCGACCGTGACGAGCTGCCCGGGTCCGACCTCCTCGAAGAGGATCTTCTCGGAAAGCTGGTCCTCGATCTCGCGCTGGATCGTGCGCCGCAACGGGCGGGCGCCCAGCACCGGGTCGAAGCCTCGCTTGGCCAACAGGGCCTTGGCCTTGTCGGTCAGCTCCATGGCCATGTCCTTGCCCTTCAGCTGCTTCTCCACCCGGCCGATCATCAGATCGACCATCCGGATGATCTCGTCCTTGGTCAGCTGATGGAAGACGATGACGTCGTCGATGCGGTTGAGGAACTCAGGGCGGAAGTGCTTCTTCAGCTCGTCGTTGACCTTCTGCTTCATCCGCTCGTAGTTGTTGTCGCCGCCGCCCTGGGTGAAGCCAAGACCGACCGCCTTCGAGATATCGGACGTGCCGAGGTTGGATGTGAAGATCAGCACGGTGTTCTTGAAGTCGACCGTACGACCCTGGCCATCGGTGAGCCTGCCGTCCTCCAGGACCTGCAACAGGCTGTTGTAGATCTCCTGGTGGGCCTTCTCGATCTCGTCGAACAGCACGACCGAGAACGGCTTGCGCCGCACCTTCTCGGTGAGCTGGCCGCCCTCCTCGTAGCCGACGTAGCCCGGAGGAGCACCGAACAGCCGCGACGCGGTGAAGCGGTCGTGGAATTCGCCCATGTCGATCTGAATGAGCGCGTCCTGGTCGCCGAACAGGAATTCCGCCAGCGCCTTCGACAGCTCGGTCTTACCCACACCGGACGGGCCGGCGAAGATGAACGAGCCCGACGGGCGTCGCGGATCCTTCAGCCCGGCACGGGTACGCCGGATCGCCTTGGAGACCGCCGTGACGGCGTCCTCCTGGCCGATGATCCGCTTGTGCAGCTCGTCCTCCATGCGCAGCAGCCGAGTGGTCTCCTCCTCGGTCAGCTTGAACACGGGGATGCCGGTCCAATTGCCGAGGACCTCGGCGATCTGCTCGTCGTCGACCTCTGCGACCACGTCGAGATCGCCTGAGCGCCACTGCTTCTCACGCTCGGTGCGCTGCGCGACAAGCTGCTTCTCCTTGTCGCGCAGGCTTGCCGCCTTCTCGAAGTCCTGCGCGTCGATCGCGGACTCCTTCTCACGGCGCGCCTCGGCGATCTTCTCGTCGAACTCGCGAAGGTCCGGCGGCGCGGTCATCCGGCGGATGCGCATCCGGGCGCCCGCCTCGTCGATCAGGTCGATCGCCTTGTCAGGCAGGAAGCGGTCGTTGATGTACCGGTCGGCCAGCGTCGCCGCGGCCACCATCGCGCTGTCGGTGATCGAGACGCGGTGGTGTGCCTCGTAACGGTCGCGCAGACCCTTCAGGATCTCGATGGTGTGCTCGACGGTCGGCTCACCCACCTGCACCGGCTGGAAGCGGCGCTCGAGGGCGGCGTCCTTCTCGATGTACTTGCGGTACTCGTCGAGGGTGGTGGCACCGATGGTCTGCAGCTCCCCGCGGGCCAGCTTGGGCTTCAGGATCGAAGCCGCGTCGATGGCGCCCTCGGCGGCACCCGCACCGACCAGGGTGTGCAGCTCGTCGATGAACAGGATGATGTCGCCTCGGGTGTTGATCTCCTTGAGCACCTTCTTCAGGCGTTCCTCGAAATCACCGCGGTAGCGGCTCCCTGCCACCAGCGAACCGAGGTCAAGCGTGTAGAGCTGCTTGTCCTTCAGCGTCTCCGGCACCTCGCCGTGCACGATGGCCTGCGCCAGTCCTTCCACGACGGCGGTCTTGCCGACGCCCGGCTCGCCGATCAGCACGGGGTTGTTCTTGGTGCGCCGGCTCAGCACCTGCATGACCCGTTCGATTTCCTTCTCGCGGCCGATGACGGGATCGAGCTTGCCCTCCATCGCCGCCGCGGTCAGGTTGCGACCGAACTGGTCGAGCACCAGTGAGGTGGACGGATTGCCCGCTTCACCGCCGCGGCCGCCGGTGCCTGCCTCCGCGGTCTCCTTGCCCTGATAGCCGGACAGCAGCTGGATGACCTGCTGACGTACGCGCGTCAGCTCGGCGCCCAGCTTCACAAGCACCTGGGCCGCCACCCCTTCGCCCTCACGAATGAGGCCGAGCAGGATGTGCTCGGTGCCGATGTAATTGTGACCGAGCTGAAGCGCCTCGCGAAGGCTCAGCTCCAGAACCTTCTTGGCGCGCGGGGTGAACGGGATGTGGCCCGACGGAGCCTGCTGTCCCTGGCCGATGATCTCCTCGACTTGGCTGCGAACGCCCTCGAGCGAAATGCCCAGCGACTCCAGCGACTTGGCTGCTACGCCTTCACCCTCGTGAATAAGTCCCAACAGGATGTGCTCGGTGCCGATGTAGTTGTGGTTGAGCATCCGGGCCTCTTCTTGAGCCAGGACGACGACCCTGCGGGCGCGGTCAGTGAATCTCTCAAACATCGGTGGTTACCTGCTCTCCATCAGATAGGCCCGGTTCGTTGCGCGGCATGCCGTGCCCGTACCCGTCACCCGAGTCTAGTGGGCGACTGCCGCCGCTGCCTCGCCTGCTGGTGTTGTTCAGAAAGCGATGTGACGGCGACCCAAGCGCCAAAGGCCCTGTACCCGGCGCCGCTCATAGCAACGCCGGTGTTCGTGAATTCGTTTCCCGACCCCAGGCGAGGCTGGTTCGCCGCTAGCGAACGGCATGAGCGGCCGGGTGCCCCGGCGCGTTTTGGCAACGCCCGATTATGTTGCCGCGTGGAACGCGTCGATGACGTCGGCGGGAATGCGGCCACGGGTGGACACATTGTGGCCGTTGCGCCTGGCCCACTCGCGGATCGCAGCGCTCTGTTCGCGATCGATCGCCGCACGGCCGCGGCCCGAGCCGGCTGAGCGACCACGGCGCCGACCACCCACGCGGCGGCCCGCATCGACCCACTGCTTCAGGTCGGCACGCAGTTTCGAGGCATTCTTGGACGAAAGGTCGATCTCATAGCTCACGCCGTCGAGCCCGAATTCGACCGTTTCATCGGCAGCACCTTCACCGTCGAAATCGTCGACCAAGGTGACGGTTACTTTCTTTGCCATTAGCTCACACTGACCCTTCTGCACAGCACATTAGTGTCCAGTTTCTTTTTTGAGACCCTGCACCAATGTGCCATATCGGGGCAGGCCATTCAACAAGGGGGTTGTGAAGGACCCTTCAGTTGCTCTGGCGGCGGACAATCGGGAACAAAACCGTCTCCCGAATTGACAGCCCAGTCAACGCCATCAACAACCGGTCGACGCCCATTCCCGTGCCGGTCGACGGCGGCATCCCATACTCCAGTGCCGCCAGGAAATCCTCGTCCAGCACCATTGCCTCGTCGTCTCCGGCCGCGGCAGCACGCGCCTGCGCAGCGAACCTTTCCCGCTGAATCACCGGGTCGGTGAGTTCGGAATATCCGGTCGCGAGTTCGACACCGCGGATGTACAGATCCCATTTCTCGGTCACCCCGGGAATGCTGCGGTGAGCTCGGGTAAGCGGCGTGGTCTCGGTGGGAAAGTCGCGGACGAAGGTGGGGGCCCAGAGCTTGTCGCCGACGGTGTGTTCCCAGAGCTCTTCGACCATTTTCCCGTGCCCATAGCCACGGTCGCGCGGTATCTCGACACCTAGCCGGTCAGCGAACTGCAACAGCCGCGTGACGGGCGTGTCCGGCGTGACTTCTTCGCCGAGCGCTTCGGCCAACGATGGATACATTTGGATGTCCGCCCATTCACCATCGAGATCGTAGGTGGTGCCATCGGGCAATGGCACGCTTCTCGTACCGATGGCCTCATCGGCAACTTCTTGAATAATCTCACGGGTCATCCGTGCGGAATCGTCGTACGTCCCATACGCCTCGTATGTCTCCAGCATCGCGAATTCCGGTGAATGCGTGGAATCGGCGCCTTCGTTTCTGAAGACGCGATTCAGTTCGAAAACCTTCTCCAAACCGCCGACCAAGGCACGCTTGAGGAAGAGTTCCGGCGCGATGCGAAGGTAGAGGTCGGCGTCGAGCGCGTTGGAATGCGTTACGAACGGGCGAGCGGCCGCGCCGCCTGCCAACGTCTGCAACATCGGCGTCTCGACCTCGAGGAAGCCGCGGCGCTCGAGTGCAGAACGCACCGCACGCACCACGGCGACGCGCTGGCGGGCGATCGTCCTGGCCTCCGGCCGCACGATCAGATCGACGTAACGCTGACGAACACGCGATTCCTCGCTCATCTCCCTGTGAGCCACGGGAAGCGGCCGCAGCGCCTTGGAAATGATTTGCCAAGAGTCGGCAAGCACAGATAGTTCGCCGCGCCGCGAGCTGATCACCTCGCCGCGGATGGAGACGATGTCGCCCAAATCGACGTCTGCCTTCCAGCTGTCGAGTGAGTCCTGGCCCACCTTGGCGAGGCTGATCATCGCTTGTAGCTGCGTCCCGTCGCCTTCCTGCAGAGTGGCGAAGCAGAGCTTGCCGGAGTTACGAGCGAACACCACCCGACCGGCAACGCCGACGATGTCGCCGGTTTCGGTGTCAGTGGGCAGGTCGGGATAGGCGGCTCGGATCTCGGCAAGGGTGTGGGTGCGCGCGACCTCCACGGGGTAGGGCTCGCGGCCCTCGGCGAGCAGCCGCTCGCGCTTGGCCTGACGAATTCGGAACTGCTCGGGGATCTCGGCCTCGTCTGATGTCGCCGCTGCAGCGGCTCCGGCGATGTCGGGTGAATCAGGAGAGGTCACGACGTGCCAGCTTAAATGAACCCCTATCGCGCTTGCTTCAGCCTGCCGCGCTGACTGTCGCGGTTGCGCTCGAACACCAGCCGCAACCCGTCGAGGGTGAGGTGATTGTCATAGTCCTGCACGGTGTGCACGTCGGGCAGCACCAGCGGGGCGGTGTGCCCGGTGGCGACCACCGCGACGTCGTCACCGCCGAACCCGTCGATGTCCCGCCGGATCCGCGACACCAGCCCGTCGACCAGGCCGGCGAAGCCGAACACCGCACCGGCCTGCATGCACTCCACGGTGTTCTTGCCGACGACCGAGCGCGGCCGGGTCAGCTCGACGCGCCGCAGCGCCGCAGACCGTGCCGCTGCGGCATCGGACGAGACCTGCACCCCGGGAGCGATCGCGCCGCCGAGGAACTCCCCTTTGGCCGACACGACGTCGACGCAGATCGACGACCCGAAATCGACGACGATCGCGGCCGTGCGGTACTTGTGGAAAGCGGCGAGGCAGTTGACGATGCGGTCGGCACCGACCTCCTTCGGGTTGTCGACCAGCAGCGGGATCCCGGTGCGTACACCGGGCTCGATCAGCACGTGTGGCACCGACGGCCAGTACTGGTCGAGCATCTCGCGAACTTCGTGCAGCACAGAAGGAACGGTCGACAGTCCGGTCGCACCGGTGAGACGTTCGGAGTCGTCGCCGATCAGGCCGTCGATGGTCAATGCCAACTCGTCTGATGTCACCTCGGTCTCGGTGCGGATGCGCCAGTGCTGCACCACCTTTGCGTGATCTCCCGACCCGGAGATCAGACCAACGACGGTATGGGTGTTGCGGACGTCGATTGCTAACAGCACGAGCTCACCTCGGCGATAGCAGTTCAGCCGCGTCGGCGGGGACATGAGCAGGGTCGTGCCCGAAATCGATCTGCCTGTTGTCGGCGTCGACGAACACGATGCGCGGCTGGTATGCGCGGGCCTCGGCATCCTCCATCGTGCCGTAGGCGATCAGGATGACCAGATCACCAGGGTGCACGAGATGCGCGGCCGCGCCGTTGATTCCGATCACGCCGCTGCCGCGTTCGCCGGTGATGGCGTAGGTGACCAGCCGCGCGCCGTTGTCGATGTCGACGATGGTGACCTGTTCACCCTCCAGGAGATCAGCGGCGTCCATCAGGTCAGCATCGATCGTCACCGATCCCACATAGTGCAAGTCCGCCTGCGTCACTCTGGCGCGGTGGATCTTCGACTTCAGCATGGTTCGTAACATCAATTCCTCCATGGCAATTCGTGGTAGTCGTCCGATCCGGCGGGTCGTTGCCCGTCGGTACCGGCAGTTGCTCCGATGTCTATCGCGATGTTGTCGAGCAGTCGTGTGGCGCCAAGGCGGCCTGCGATCAACATGCGTGCCATGCCCTCGGCCGGCGCGGGCCCGAGCGCCGGGTCACGCACCTGCAGGTAGTCGAGGTCGATGGCGGGTACCTCCTCCAGCACCGCGCGTGCAGCATCCAGCGCCGCCTCGGTGCCCCCCGATGCGGCGTACATGCCTGCCAACAGGGCGGCCGACAGCGCGCCCGCTTGTTCCCGCTCGACCTCGTCGAGGTACCGGTTGCGCGACGACATCGCCAGCCCGTCGGGTTCCCGCACGATGGGCACTCCGACGATCGAGACATCGACGTTCAGGTCGGCGACCATCTGCCTGATCATCACCAACTGCTGATAGTCCTTCTCGCCGAAGAACGCCCGATCCGGCCGCACGATCTGCAACAGCTTCAGGACGACGGTCAGTACACCTGCGAAATGTGTTGGCCGGGAGGCACCTTCGAGTTCTGCACCGAGCGGGCCTGGCTGTACTGATGTGCGCGGTCCATCCGGATACATCGCCGCGGCAGTCGGGGTAAAAGCGATCTCCACGCCTTCGGCGCGAAGCTGCGCGAGGTCGTCGTCGAGCGTCTTCGGGTATCTGTCCAGATCCTCGTTGGCGCCGAACTGCAGCGGGTTGACGAAGATCGACGCGACGACGACCGCGCCCTGAACGCGTTTGGCGGCCCGCACCAGCGTCAGGTGGCCGTCGTGCAGGGCACCCATGGTCGGCACCAGCATGACCCGTCGCCCGGTCTGCCGCAGCGTGCGCGTGACATCGGTCACGTCCTGCGGCGACGCGTAGACGTTGAGCTCACCGGGAGCGAATTGTGGCGGCTTGTGAACGGTCACGCCTACCCCGCCTCCTCTAGCACCGTGAAGACCTCGGCGGGCGCGTGCGCGCGTTGCGCTGTGCGCAACGAGTTCGCCCGATATGCCTGTGCCAGTTGCGGATCCACTTCTGCCAGGGCGAGCAGATGGTCCGCAACTGCGTCCGCGTCGCCGCGGGCGACCGGTCCAGTAAGTGCCGCCTGCCCCCGCTGCAGCGCGTTCTCCAGAGATGCCCGTGCCAGTGGGCCGACGACCCGCTCCGCGATGCCGCCCGGCTCGTCGCCGACGAGCTGTTGACCTAACAGCTCCTGGCCCCACAGCGCGGATCGCAGCGCCTCGACCGCGTCGAGCACGACGGTGACGACGTGATTGCTGGCATGCGCAAGCGCGGCGTGATACAGCGTTCGGGCGTCCTCGCGGACCCGGAACGGTTCGCCGCCGATCTCGAGCACCAGCGACTGTGCGACGGCGTAGCCGACGTCGTCGGCGGCGGTGATGCCGAAGCAGGTGTCGGGCAGCCGGATGATGTCCTCGTCGGCTCCGGTGAAGGTCATCGCCGGGTGAATCGCCAATGGAATGCAGTCCTGTTCGGTCAGCGGGCTCAACACCGCTATGCCGTTGGCCCCCGAAGTGTGCGCCACGATGGTGCCCGGCCGCACCGCAGAGGTAGCCGCCAACCCCGAAACCACGGAGGCGAGCTCGGCATCGGGCACGGCGAGCAGTAGCAGCTCCGCGCGGCGTGCGACCTCATCGGCGGGCAGCACCGCGGTGTCGGGCAGCCGCCGCTCGGAGCGCTGCCGAGACGCCTTCGATATCGCACTGCATGCCACCACGACATGACCGGCACGCTCGAGGGCTACACCGAGAGCGCTACCGACCCGACCAGCGGAGATGATTCCGACAGAAAGCCGCGCCGGACGCAGCGGCCCGTCGTCGGGACCCCACGCTGGCGTAGGAGACTGCTCCATCGCAGACGGCCTCGCAAGAATCTGTTTTCGTTCCGGTCCTGCGTTGCGGGTACCGGACGGTCGCTAAAAGACTAACTCACTCTGCACGGCGACGACGACGGCCGCCCTCTGACGAGCCGACTTCCAGCCGGGCAAGCAGCTCGGCCACCGAGTGCCCGCCGGTCGAGCTGGCGTCACCGCCGTCCTCGTCATCGGCGCTGCGATGGCGTGGCGCGGCTACGGGGGAGGATGTCGACAGCGCTGCCGGGGGCGGCGGCGCGACCGATGTCGGGTGAGGTGCTTCCGGACGTCCCGGATCGGCCGCGTCGGCGGGTGCGGAGTGACGTCCACGGTCAGGACCGGTGGGTGGCGTCGACATCGCAGGTTCGGCGGCGCGACGCCTGCCGACGTATTCGCCGGAGGATCCGTTTTCTGTGGACGTGGGTGACCAGTTGCTGCCGGGTGTTCCGGCCGGGATCCACTGTCCCTCCTCAGGTGCGGGCTGCCAGCGGGCTGCCTCCTGCCGGGCGGCTTCCTCTTCTGCTGCTTGTTGTGCGGCTGCCCGCTGCTCAGCGAGGGCGCCCTCCTCGGCCGCACGCTGCTCCTCGGCCGCACGCTCTGCCTCCGCATGCTCTTCGGCCGCTCGCTCTACCTCCGCACGTTCTGCCTCCGCACGTTGTTCTGCGGCCTTCAGCTCGGCCGCGCGCTGCTCTGCCGCCGCGCGCTGCTCTGCTACGCGCTGTTCGGCGGCGGCACGCTGCTCTGCTGCGGCGCGTTCCTCCGCTGCACGGTGCTCGGCCGCTCGCTGTTCGGCGGCCCAGGCGATGCGCTCCTCGGGACTCGGCTCGGCCTCCGACGGCCGGCGATGTGCACCACCGAAGAGTGGCGTCGGCTGCCATTCATGTTCGGGCGCATGAGGTTCCGCGGAAACATCGATGATCGGATTCTCTTCGGTCCTGGTGTTGTGGCTGTCGTCGGTGTCGATCCTGCTGCTGGTGACCCTGCCGGGGCGTGGCGGTCCGTTTTCGGTTTCGATGGCGGGACGGTGACTCAGGTCGGCGTCGAACAGGTACTCGAGATTGGCCCGCAGGGCGGCGAGCTCGGCGCGCAGCGCGGCCACCTCGTCAGCGGCCTGCGCACGTATCTCGGTGGACAGTTCGCGGCGCAGTTCCGTTTCGACCGTCAGCTCGTATTCACGTCGCGCGGAGATTTCGCGGTCCAGCTGCAAGTCGTAGACGAGCTTCAGATCGCGGGCCTTCGCCCGGTCGACATCGCTCTGGCGCCGGTAGACGACCGACACGAACGCGGCCACCACGGCGGCCCACAGCGCAAGGATGACCGCCAGCTTGAGCAACTCCACCCGGCTGGTGAACACGAGGACCGAACTCGCCATGATTGCGAGGACCAGCAACACCGTCAACAGCAGCCAACCCGGCCTGCGACCGCTGCGCCGCGGCCGGGCACCACGGGTCAGAACGGTCATGGGGCGACTGTACCCGCCACAGGTCACTCAGCGTGTCGTGCATCGCGGCGATTCGCGGTCCGCTACTGTCTGCCAGCTACTCCGTGGCGCCTTCGCCGTCCTCCGGCGGCTCCTGCGGCGACTTGCAGCAATGCTGAAGCCACAGCGCCGCGACCAACAGGGCGAGCGCGCTCACCGCCGCCACGACAGCGCCCGCTGTGTCTTCTGCCGCGACGCGCAGACCTCCGCGCCTTGGCAAAAGGTAGACGAGCACTCCGACCCACCAGCCCAGCACCAGGGCGCCCACCCACGCCGACGCCTTGGCGATCATCACCGATCGGGCAACCGCCAGCGGATGCAGCCACCCGGGCCCGTCGCCGATCTCCCCTTCGTTGATCTTGGCCCGAACATAGAAGGCCCAACCACCCTCTGCGATGGCCACCGCGAGCAGCGAAAGACCGGTCCACACGGTGATGGGCGGAAACCACCGGTATGAGAGCGTCACCAGCAGATAACCCAGGACAGCGACGATCACCGTCGCGGCCGTCAGGTCACGCTTGCGGGTCGGTCCCATCAGCCGAGCGCCAGTTCAGTCCTGCGTACCCCGTCACGCTCGGCCGGGTCGAGTTCGGCCAGCAGTTTCTCGACGGGCCGAACCTTGCCGGCCACCATCAGCTCGGCGTCCGGGTCGACGTCCAGCCATGGGACCATCACGAATGCACGCAGATGGGCCAGCGGGTGCGGCAGGGTCAGGTCGTCGTCGCGCACGATCACCTCGGCCGCGCCGTCGTGGCAGGTGACCAGATCCACATCGAGGGTGCGCGGCCCCCAGCGCTGATCGCGGACGCGGTCGGCGGCCTGCTCGAATTCGTGTGCGCGCCGCAACCAGCCGTGGCCGTCGAGCCGCGGATCATCGGCGACAAGCACCGCGTTGAGGAAGGCACCTTGTTCGACGCCACCCCATGCAGCGGTCTCGTACACCGGGGACACTGCGCGCAGCGCGCCGCCGAGTCCGTCGACGACCGACTGCAGCCGAGCCAGCCGGTCGCCCATGTTGGAGCCGATCGACAGCACGACCGACGTCATTGGACGGCTCCGCGACCGCCTCTGCGCGACCGCCGCGCCACAACAGCGACATCGGAGAAGCGCTGCGGAATCGGCGCGGCGGGCTTGTGCACGACGACCTCGACGGCGTGCACCCGCTCGTCGGTCATCACGTCCTCGGCGATCTCACCGGCCACCGTCTCGATGAGGTTTCGCGCAGACCCCGCGACGATGTCGGCGGCCCGATCGGCCAGGCTGCCGTAATCCAGCGTGTCGTTGAGATCATCGCTTGCCGCGGCAGCCGCGAGGTCGATCCAGACCGTGATGTCGACGACGAAGTTCTGCCCGTCGCGGCGCTCCTCGGGAAATACCCCGTGCTGTCCGTGAACAACTAAGCCGCGCAACTCGATTCGGTCAGCCATCGGACCACGCCTCGACGACCTTCAGCGCGTCGACCGATGCCCGCACGTCGTGCACACGCACACCCCATGCGCCATGGGTGGCGGCGAGGGCAGAGATGACCGCGGTCGCCGTCTCACGGCCGCCGGGTGGGCGTGCCTCGCCGTCGGCATCTGCCAGGAGCGTGCCGAGAAAGCGTTTGCGCGATGCCCCGACGAGCACCGGGATTCCGGTGTCGACGAATTCGGGCAGCGCGCGCAGCAGCGCCCAGTTGTGCTCGCCGGTCTTCGCGAACCCGAGGCCGGGATCGATGATCACGTTCGCCGGATCGACTCCGGCCGACACCGCCGCGTCGACGGCCGCGAGGAGTTCGTCGCGAACTTCGGCCACCACGTCGGCGTAGGGCGGCACGTCGTGCGGGCGGTCGGCCCTGACCGAGCGCCAGTGCATCAGCACCCACGGCACCTTGGCATCGGCCACCACGGCCGCCATGTTCGGGTCGGCGCGCCCGCCTGATACGTCGTTGACGATCTGCGCGCCGTTTTCCAGCGCCGCTTGTGCCACGTCCGCGTGCATCGTGTCAATGCTCACGGTAAGACCTTGTCCGGCAAGCTCTTTGATGACAGGCAGCACTCGGCCGGTTTCCACCCGCGCGTCGATGCGGGTGGCTCCCGGTCGCGTCGATTCCCCGCCGACGTCGACGATGGCCGCCCCGTCCGCGGCAAGTGCCAGGCCGTGTCGAACTGCGCGGTCACGCTCGAGGAACAATCCCCCGTCGGAGAATGAGTCGTCGGTGACGTTCACGACCCCCATTACCCGCACGCGTGTTGGGTTCACTTTCGCAGGATCAGATCCAGTGCCTCGGACCGCGATGCCGCATCGCACTTGAACTGCCCGCGCACCGCGGAGGTGGTGGTGATGGCACCGGGCTTGCGCACACCGCGCATGGACATGCACAGATGCTCGGCCTCCACGACCACGATGGCGCCGCGGGGATCGAGCTTGCGCATCAACGCATCTGCGATCTGCGCCGTGAGCCGCTCCTGCACCTGCGGTCGCTTCGCATAGAGGTCGACGAGCCGGGCGATCTTCGACAGGCCGGTCACCCGGCCGTCCTGTCCGGGGATGTAACCGACGTGGGCGACGCCGTGGAACGCCACCAGGTGATGTTCACACGTGGAGTACAGCGGAATCTGCTTCACCAGCACCAGTTCATCGTGCTGCTCGTCAAAGGTGGTGTCCAGCACGGTATCCGGATCGATGTATAGCCCGGCGAACATCTCCCGGTAGGCGCGTGCGACCCGGGCCGGTGTCTCCTCGAGGCCGTGCCGGCCGGGGTCCTCACCGACGGCGATGAGCAGTTCCCGGATCGCGGCTTCTGCGCGCGGTTGGTCGAAGTCACGGGTGGACACCGTCGCTGAATTGTTGTGCGGCCGGGTCATTGAAGCCTCCGTCTGGTATCAGCCATGGGCCGGCGGATTAGGCCGGTTCGATTCCTGGCCCGAGTCCTCGTTGTTGGGACCGGGCGCACCGGTCGGTCCGCCGTGTGGCGGCTGCGGTCCGGGGTATGGGTAGGGCTGATACGGCGGATAGGGCGGTTGCTGCCAGCCGGGCGGGGGCTGCGGCGGATACCACTGGCCGTGCGGGGGATATTGCCCTGGCGGCGCCTGCGGCGGCCAGCCCGGCGCATGCCAGCCTGCTGGGGCACCGTAGTCGGGCTGCGTGGGACCGTTAGGCGGAGTTCCGTTGCCGCCCATACCATTCGAGCCGTTGGGTCGCTGCGCCTCTGCCGCACGAGACGCCTGCGCGATCGCGGCCTTGAACGCGGGCTCCGGGACGGGCTTCGGCCACTCCTCGCCGCGCTCGATCGCCAGTTCGCCTGGCGTCTTGATCGGTGGTTTGTCGGACGGGACCCGGCCTCCGAAGTCGTCGAACATCGTCAACCGCGGGCGCTTCTTCACGTCGCTGAAGATTGCTTCGAGCTCGGCGCGGTGCAGCGTCTCCTTCTCCAGCAGTTCACCGGCGAGCGTGTCGAGGACGTCCCGGTACTCGGTGAGCACCTCCCACGCCTCGGTGTGCGCGGCCTCGATGAGCTTGCGGACCTCGTCGTCGATGATCTGCGCGACCTCATGGGAGTAGTCGGCCTGGGTCCCCATCGTGCGGCCGAGGAACGGGTCGCCGTGTTCGGTTCCGTAGCGGACGGCCCCGAGCCGCGAACTCATGCCGTACTCGGTGACCATCGCGCGGGCGATCTTGGTGGCCTGCTCGATGTCGGACACCGCGCCGGTGGTCGGCTCGCGGAACACCAACTCTTCTGCTGCGCGTCCGCCCATCGCGAACACCAGCCGGGCGATCATCTCCGAGCGGGTCATCAACCCCTTGTCGTCCTCGGGCACCGACATCGCATGGCCGCCGGTCCGACCGCGCGCCAAGATCGTCACCTTGTAAATCGGGTCGATGTCGGGCATCGCCCAGGCGGCCAGCGTGTGCCCGCCTTCGTGGTAGGCGGTGATCTTCTTCTCGTGCTCGCTGATGATGCGGCTCTTGCGGCGCGGCCCACCGACGACGCGGTCGACGGCCTCCTCGAGCGCCGCACCCGTGATGACCGTGCCGTTCTCGCGCGCCGTCAGCAGCGCGGCCTCGTTCACGACGTTGGCCAGGTCCGCGCCGGACATCCCGACCGTCCGTTTGGCCAGCCCGTCGAGGTCGGCGTCGGGCGCTATCGGCTTGCCCTGCGAGTGGACCCGCAGCACCGCGCGGCGCCCGGCGAGGTCAGGGTTGGACACCGGGATCTGGCGGTCGAATCGGCCGGGCCGCAGCAGGGCCGGGTCGAGGATGTCAGGCCGGTTGGTGGCCGCGATCAGGATGACGCCCTGGCGCTCGCCGAAGCCGTCCATCTCGACCAGCAGCTGGTTGAGCGTCTGCTCGCGTTCGTCGTGGCCGCCGCCGAGCCCGGCGCCACGCTGGCGGCCGACGGCGTCGATCTCGTCGACGAAGATGATGCAGGGGCTGTTCTGCTTGGCCTGCTCGAACAGGTCACGCACGCGCGAGGCACCGACGCCGACGAACATCTCGACGAAGTCCGAACCCGAGATCGTGAAGAACGGCACCCCGGCCTCGCCTGCGACAGCACGGGCCAGCAGCGTCTTGCCGGTGCCCGGCGGACCGTAGAGCAACACGCCCTTGGGGATCTTGGCGCCGAGCGCCTGATACCGCGACGGGTTCTGGAGGAAGTCCTTGATCTCGTAGAGCTCCTCGACCGCCTCGTCGACGCCTGCCACATCGGCGAACGTGGTCTTCGGCATGTCCTTGGACAGCTGCTTGGCGCGCGACTTGCCGAAGCCGAAGCCCATCCGGCCGCCGGTCTGCATCCGGGAGAACATCACGAACAGCCCGACCAGCAGGAGCAGCGGCAGGAGATAGATGAGCAGCGAGCCGAAGATGTTGCCCTGGTTCACGACGGTGTTGACCTTGGCGTTCTTGGCGGTCAGCGCGTTGAACAGGTCCACCCCGTACCCGGTCGGGTACTTGGTGATGATCTTGTCGCTGTCCTCTGTGTCGCTGTTGCCGCTCTTCAGCTCGAGGCGCACCTGCTGCTCGCGGTCGTCGATCTGAGCGGTCTTGACGTTGTCGCCGCTGATCTGGGCCATCGCCACCGAGGTGTCGACCGGCTTGTAGCCGCGGGTGTTGTCGCTGAAGTAGAAGAACGACCAGCCCAGCAGCAGCACCACCGCGATCACGGTGAGCGTGCGAATCACATTTTTCCGGTTCATCAATTGTCCGTCGTCGACTTCATCGTTTGCGGCCGCGCCTGCGGCCGGTGTCCTTCCATACGCGCAGCTGGAATAGTCAAGGCTACCGCTAAGCCAACGTTCGGCAGTTCCCGACGGTTCGCCGGGAGGATGTCTTCCCGAGCCGCAGGGCCTGTGCTTGGCTGAAATCGTGCCGACCTCTACCGAGCGGTTAGTCGAGTTCAATGGCGTCACCCTGCGACTCATCGAGGCGGGCGAACGGGCCGCACCAGCCGTTGTGTTGGCCCACGGCTTCCCCGAACTTGCTTACTCCTGGCGCCACCAGATCCCCGTGCTGGCAGACGCCGGCTACCACGTGCTGGCGCCCGACCAACGCGGATACGGCGGTTCGAGCCGACCCGAAGCCGTCGAGGACTACGACATCAATGCCCTGACCGGAGACCTCGTCGGCCTGATCGACGAGGCGGGCGCCGAGCAAGCGGTGTTCATCGGCCACGACTGGGGCGCGATGGTGATCTGGCACACCGCGCTGTTGCATCCGGACCGCGTTCGGGCGGCCGCGGGCCTCAGCGTGCCGCCGATCCCCCGCGCCCGGTCACGGCCAACCGAACGCTGGCGGCAGAAGTTCGGCGAGGACTTCTACATGCTGCGCTTCCAGGAGCCCGGCCTTGCCGACGCCGAGATGGAGGCCGACGTTGCCGCCACCATGAGCGGGATGTTCGCCGGACTGCAGGACGGGGCTGCAGCGGTGCCCGATTGGATCAGCGCCGACGAGTTCGAGCATTACGTGACCGAGTTCAGCAGGACCGGATTCACCGGCGCCTTGAACTGGTACCGCAATTACGACCGCAACTGGGAGTCGACGCCGCAGCTCGCCGACGCCAAGATCACGGTGCCCGCACTGTTCGCAAGCGGCACGTCGGACCCCGTGGGCCCGACGATGAATCCGGCTCGCGCCCGCGAGGTGGTCGCGGGCCCTTATACCGAGAAGTGGATCGAGGGCGCGGGGCACTGGGTGCAACAGGAGCGCCCCGACGAGGTCAACAGGATCCTACTGGCATTCCTACGCGAAGTGGAGCAGTCATGACGGGTCAACCACTACGGTTCGGGGTCTTCATCACCCCGTTTCACCCGGTGGGCCAATCGCCCACCAACGCACTGGAATACGACCTGGAGCGCACCGTCGCACTGGACCGGCTCGGGTTCGAGGAAGTGTGGTTCGGTGAGCATCACTCCGGCGGCTACGAGCTGATCGCCTGTCCCGAGGTGTTCATCGCGGCGGCCGCCGAGCGCACCAAGCACATTCGGCTCGGCACCGGCGTGGTGTCGCTGCCGTATCACCACCCGTTGATGGTTGCCGACCGATGGGTACTGCTCGACCATCTCACCCGCGGCCGCGCGATGTTCGGCACCGGACCAGGAGCATTGCCGTCGGACGCCTACATGATGGGCATCGATCCCGTCGACCAGCGCCGCATGATGCAGGAGTCGCTCGAAGCGATCCTCGCCCTGTTCCGCGCCGCACCCGACGAGCGCATCAGCAGGCACTCCGACTGGTTCACGTTGCGCGACGCGCAGCTGCACATCCGGCCCTATACCTGGCCGTATCCCGAAATATCCACGGCGGCAATGATTTCCCCGTCCGGTCCGAGGCTCGCTGGTACACTCGGCACGTCGCTGCTCTCGCTGTCGATGTCGGTACCCGGCGGGTACGCCGCCCTCGAGAACACCTGGCAGGTCGTCGTCGACCAGGCCGAGAGGGCGGGGCGCGACGAGCCTGACCGCGCCGGCTGGCGGGTGCTGTCGATCATGCATCTGGCCGACTCCCGCGAACAGGCCATCGGCGACTGCACCTACGGCCTGCAGGACTTCGCGAACTACTTCGGCGCGGCGGGCTTTGTGCCGCTGTCCAATTCCGTCGAGGGCGCGCAGTCGCCGCGCGAGTTCGTCGAGGAGTACGCGGCCAGGGGCAACTGCTGCATCGGCACTCCGGGCGACGCGATCACCCACATCCAGGACCTGCTGGACACCTCGGGTGGTTTCGGAACCCTGCTGCTGCTCGGCCACGACTGGGCCTCCCCCCGGGCCACCTACCACTCCTACGAGTTGTTCGCCCGCGAGGTCATGCCTTACTTCAAGGGTCAGCTGACCGCACCACGGGCATCGCACGACTGGGCCAAGGGGATGCGCGATCAATTGCTCGGCCGCGCAGGCGAAGCGATCGTAAAGGCGATCAACGAGCACACCGACGAAATAAAGCTGGGGAAGGAGCAGTAATGCGCGCCTCGGTGCTGCGTGAAGGGCGGATGGTCCTTCGCGACGACATCGCCGAACCCGTCCCGGGACCGGGACAGGTCCTCGTCGGCGTGAAGGCATGTGGGATCTGCGGAACCGACCTGCACTTCGCGAAGTACGGCGACCAGATGGTCAGGCTGACAAGGGAGATAACGGGCATGCCCATCGAGGGCGGACTGCCGGTCAACGTGGCCGACGATGTCTTCATGGGCCACGAGTTCAGCGCAGAAGTGCTCGAGGCCGGACCTGACACCGAGGCGCCGGTACCGGGAACAGTCGTGACATCGCTGCCGGTGTTGTTGTCTGCGAACGGTTTCGAGCCGATTGTGTCCAGCAATACGGTCATCGGGGGCTATGCCGAGCGGATGCTGCTCTCGGCGCCGCTGCTGCTGAAGATCCCCAATGGTGTGGACCCGCGCCACGCATCCCTCACCGAGCCGATGGCGGTCGGCATGCACGCCGTCAACAAGTCGTCCATCCAACGCGGCGAAGCGGCACTCGTGATCGGTTCCGGTCCGATCGGCTTGGCCATCATCGCCGCTCTGCGCCTACGCGGCGTGGAAAGCATTGTCGCTGCAGATTATTCGCCGAAGCGGCGCGAGCTGGCGACGAAGATGGGCGCCCACCGGACGGTCGATCCCGCCGAAGGGTCACCGTTCGACGACGTCAAGCCGTCCGTGGTGTTCGAGGCGGTAGGCGTTCCCGGGATCATCAATGACGTGATGCGACGGGCGCCCATGGGCACCAGGGTCGTCGTCGCAGGGGTGTCCATGGAGCCCGACACCCTGGTACCGCTCTTCGGCATCGCCAAGGAAGTCAACCTGCAATTCGTCAACGCCTATGACGCAGGCGAGTTCGCCGAGTCCCTGCGCGCAATCGCCGAGGGCGAGATCGACGTCGCTCCGCTGATCACCGGGGAGGTGGGCTTGGACGGTGTCGGTGCGGCATTCGACGACCTCGCCAACCCCGATGCACACTGCAAAATTCTGGTAACTCCCTAGCCCCTTCCTTGAATTCCGCTGTGTGCCGAGCATCACGGGCGCACAGCGGAATCGAGGAGTGCCGCCAGGCGCTTCGCCAGTTGAGCGTTGTGCGAAAGGGGTCAGATGGTGACCAAGCAAGAACGAGTTGAGCGCCGCATCGCCGACCTCTACGCAAACGACCCACAGTTCCGAAACGCCGAGCCCATTGCCGACGTGATCGAGGCCGCGAGCAGGCCCGGCCTCCGGCTGGCAGAGATCCTGCAGACCCTCGTCGACGGCTACGCCGACCGGCCCGCGCTCGGGCAACGCGCCCGCGAACTGGTGACCGAGACCACTACCGGCCGCACCGTCGACAGTCTGCTGCCCCACTTCGACACCATCACCTACCGCGAGGTGTGGGATCGCGTCCGCGCCATCGCCACCGATCTGCACAACGACCCAACCGCCCCGGTGAAGGCGGGCGACTTCATCGCCACGGTCGGCTTCTCCAGCCCTGACTACCTGACAGTCGACCTGGCCAGTAACTACCTCGGCCTGGTGTCGGTGCCGCTGCAGCACAACGCGCCGGTCTCCCAACTCCGGCCGATCGTCGCCGAGACGGAGCCCACGGTCATCGCGGTCGACGCCGAGTACCTCGATCTCGCCGTCGAATCGGCGCTCGAAAGCACGTCGCTCCGGCGACTCCTGGTCTTCGACTATCGGCCCGACGTCGACGACGAACGGGAAGGCCTCGAGCGGGCACGGGCCAGGCTCACGGAAGCGGGCCTGCAGGTCGCTGTCGACACGCTCGCCGATGTCGTTGCGCACGGCCGGTCATTGCCTCAGGTGCCGGCGGACACCACCGGTACCGACGACCGCCTCGCGATCGTCATGTACACCTCGGGCAGCACCGGAGCCCCGAAGGGCGCCATGCTGACCGAACAGATCATGGGTCGCCTGTGGACCGCGAACTTCGCCCCGCCCACCGGCGGAGCGGTGTTCAACGTCAACTTCATGCCACTCAACCACGTGGGCGGGCGACTGCCCATCATGGCGGCGTTCCTGGCAGGCGGCACGAGCTATTTCGTCCCCGAATCCGATCTTTCGACGCTGTTCGACGACTGGAGCCTGGTACGTCCGACCGATATCCCGTTGGTGCCCAGAGTGATCGACATGCTGTTCCAGCGATACCGCAGCGCCGTGGACCGACTTGTCGCCGAAGGCGCCACCGCCGAAAGCGCCGAGGCGGCGGCCACTACGGAGCTTCGGGACGGTGTTCTCGGTGGACGCGTCATCGGAGGCTTCGTCGCCACCGCGCCACTCGCGGCGGAAATGAAGACGTTCATCGACGACGTTCTCGGGGTGCACATCACAGACGGCTACGGCACCACGGAGGTCGGCGGCCTCACCAGGGATGGCGTGATCATGCGCCCGCCCGTCACCGATTACAAGCTCGTCGACTTTCCCGAACTCGGCTACTTCCTCACCGACAAGCCCTATCCCCGAGGCGAATTGCTTGTCAAGACCCAGACGACGATGCCCGGGTACTACAAGCGTCCCGATGTCACCGCCGAGGTGTTCGACCCTGACGGTTACTACCGCACCGGCGATGTGATGGCCGAGATCGAACCGGACCGGCTCGCGTATGTCGACCGAAGCAAGAACGTGCTCAAGCTCTCTCAGGGCGAGTTCGTGGCCGTCGCGAATCTGGAGGCGATCTTCGCGGGCGCACCCCTGGTGCGTCAGATCTTCGTCTACGGCAACAGCGAGCGCCCGAACCTGCTTGCGGTGATCGTCCCGACTCGTGAAGCGCTTCAGCGATTCGGAACGGACGCAGACGCATTGAGGGCGGCGCTCAGCGATTCGCTGCGCGACACGGCACGCGAAGCCGAGCTGCAGACCTACGAGGTGCCGGTCGACTTCCTTGTCGAGACCGAACCGTTCTCGGCGGCCAATGGCCTGCTCTCCGGTGTCGGAAAGATATTGCGGCCCAAGCTGAAGGACCACTACGGCGAGCGACTCGAGCGACTGTACGCCGAGTTGGCTGCGGCCCGCGTCGACGAACTGCGGACGCTGCGCGAGGACGCCGCGAACCGTCCGGTGCTCGAGAGCGTCACCCGCGCCGCCCAGGCCGTCCTCGGATCGACCGACGTCGAGGTCGATCCCGACGACCATTTCACAGACCTCGGCGGCGACTCGCTTTCGGCGTTGACGTTCGCGAACCTGTTGCGCGACATTCTTGGCGTCGACGTGCCCGTGGGTGTGATCGTCGGGCCGACGAGCGACCTGCGACAGCTCGCCGCCTACATCGAGACCGAACGCGAATCCGGTTCGAAGCGACCGACATTCGCGAGCGTGCACGGGCAGGGGGCCACCTCGGTGAGTGCCGACGACCTCACGCTCGACAAGTTCATCGATGAGGCCACGCTCGCGGCCGCCCCAGGGGTCGCCTATGTCACCGGTGAGCCGAAGACCGTCCTGTTGACCGGCGCGAACGGCTGGCTGGGCCGGTTCCTTGCGCTCGAATTGCTCGAGCGGGCCGCGCAGACCCGTGGCACGTTGATCACCGTGGTGCGCGGACGCGACGAGGCCGGCGCCCGCGCTCGATTGGAGGCCGCGTTCGACAGCGGGGATCCGCGACTGCTGCAGCGGTTCCGGCACCTGGCCGCCGACCATCTCGAGGTCATCGCGGGCGATATCGGCGAACCCAACCTGGGGCTGGACGCCGCGACGTGGGATCGGTTGGCCCACAACGTCGATCAAATCATCCATCCCGCCGCACTGGTCAACCACGTGTTGCCCTACAGCGAAGAGTTCGGCCCGAACGTGGTAGGCACCGCCGAGGTCATCCGCCTTGCGATCACGGCGCAGATCAAGCCGGTCACCTACCTGTCAACCGTCGCCGTGGCGATGTCGGTTGCCGCACACGACTTCGTCGAGGACGGAGATATCCGCGAGGTCAGCTCGCAACGCCCCGTCGACAGCACCTACGCCAACGGCTATGCGAATAGCAAGTGGGCAGGCGAGGTGCTGTTGCGCGAGGCCCACGATCTCTGCGGCCTGCCCGTCGCAGTGTTCAGGTCCGACATGATCCTCGCCCACCGGCGGTACGAGGGTCAGCTGAACGTTCCGGACGCCTTCACCCGGTTGATTCTCAGCCTTCTTGCAACCGGTGTCGCGCCCCGTTCGTTCTACGAGACCGACGCCGACGGCAGGCCGCAGCGAGCTCACTACGACGGTCTGCCTGTCGATTTCGTCGCGGAATCGATTGTCACGCTGGCCGCGACGTCGACCGATGGATACCGCTCCTATGACGTGATGAACCCCCACGACGACGGCATTTCGCTCGACACGTTCGTCGACTGGCTCGCCAGCGCCGGTCACAGAATCACCCGGATCGACAACTACGACGAGTGGTTCAGCAGGTTCGAAACCGCACTGACCGGCCTGCCCGAACAGCAGCGCCGAAACAGCGTGCTGCCCCTGCTGGACGCGTACCGCAAGCCCGAGCGTCCGGTGCGCGGAGCCATTGCACCGACCGAGGTGTTCCACGGCGCGGTCCGAACGGCCAAGGTGGGCGCCGAGGGTGACATCCCACACATCACGCAGCCGCTGATCGACAAGTACGTGTCCGACCTACAGCGTCTCGGCCTCGTGCATTAACAGCTTCGTGAGTTAATCTGCAGCACGCAGGCACACCAGCCATATACCGTCTGCGCTATGAGTGCAAGACACGATTCCGGAGCCGTCCTCGCCGAGTGGGAGCAGGCTGAGATCAAGCGTGCCAACGAGTCCGGCCTGGTGCCCGTGGTGTTCGTGCATGGGTTGTGGTTGCTCTCCAGCAGTTGGCAGAAGTGGCGCGAGCTGTTCGAGACCAACGGCTACACCACCGTGGCGCCGGGCTGGCCCGACGACCCCGCGACGGTGCAAGAGGCTCGTGCGAACCCGGATGTGTTCGCACACAAGAAGGTTCAGCAGGTCACAGATCACTATCTCAATGCCATTTCGGAGCTCGATCGCAAGCCGGCCGTTGTCGGCCACTCGTTCGGCGGACTGATTGCCCAGAAGATCGCGGGCGAAGGCGTGTCAACCGCTACCGTGTCCATCGACAATGCGCCGTTCAAGGGTGTGCTTCCGCTGCCGTTGTCAGCGCTCAAGTCGTCAGCCCCGGTGCTCGGCAACCCTGCCAACCGGGGCAAGGCAATTGCGTTGACGTTCGACCAGTTCAAATACGGGTGGGCCAACAACCTCGACGAGGTCGAGGCCAAGGAACTCTACGAGGCCTTTCACGTTCCCGCGCCCGGCGCTCCGTTGTTTCAGGCGGCGGTGGCGAACTTCAACCTATTCGGCGGCGAGACGAGGGTGGACCACAAAAACCCCGACCGTGGACCGCTGCTGATCATCGCTGGGCGCGCTGACAACACTGTGCCGCTGGCCATCACGGAAGCCAGCTACAAGATCCAGGCGAAGAATCCCGGTATCACCGAGATCGCGCGTGTCGACGGCCGCGGTCACTCGCTCACCATCGATCACGGCTGGCAGGAGGTCGCCGAGACCTCGCTGGGGTTCGTGAAGCGATTCGCCTAGCGTCGCAACCTGCTCTGACTCGAAGGTGCTTTAGGCTGCCAGGCATGCCGATCGCAGCGCGTGCGAAGCTTCCGACCCGTTTGATCGTCCTCGCCGCGGCGGGGCTGGCGATCGCCGGCCTGTCCGGATGCGATGCGTCATCGAAAACCGGGCCATCGATTATCCCGACCGCCAGCCCGGACACCCGACAGGTCACCGTCGTCGGCTCCGGACATGTGCAGGGCACCCCCGACACGTTGACGGCGAACGTGTCGATCGAAGCCACCGCGCCCGACGTCACCACCGCCATGAACCAGACCAGCGACCGGCAGCAGGCCGTGATCAACGCACTGGTGGGCTCCGGCGTGCAGCGCGCGGACATCAACACCACGAACGTCAGCCTGCAGCCGCAGTACGGCGGCGGTGACACCCCAACGATCACCGGCTACCAGGCGAGCAATTCGATCGAGGTGAAGATCCGACAGCTGAACAACGCGTCGCAGGCGCTGGCGCTGATCGTCAGCACCGGCGGCGACGCGACCCGCATCAACTCGGTCAGCTACTCCATCGACGACGACTCGCAGCTTGTGAAGGACGCGCGAACGCGCGCCTTCGACGATGCCAAGGACCGCGCCGAGCAGTACGCCCAATTGGCGGGATTGACTCTGGGCAAGGTTATTTCGATCTCCGAGTCAGCCGGGACGACGCCGCCGACACCGACGCCGGCCCCGATGCCGCGAGCCGCCATGGAGGCCGTGCCGGTCGAACCTGGCCAGCAGACCATCAGCTTCTCGGTGACGGTGATCTGGGAGCTGACTTAGTCTGCGGGCGCGATGTCGACCGTGATGCCGTTGAGCACGGCCGTGCCCGACAGCGGATCGAGCTGACTGCCGTCGTTGAGCTGATTGACGTTGACACCGGGCTGGCCCGCCGCGACGCCCTGCCGCGTGCCGCCGCGGTTATGACCCCAGCCGTGCGGCAGGGACACCACGCCGCGTCGCATCCCCGGCATCGGTTCAACGGGAGCCAGTAGTTCGCCGCCGGGTCCCTTGATCTTGGCGGTGTCGGTGAGCCCGAGGTCGGCGACGTCGTCGGGATGAATCTGCAGCGTGCACCGGTTCGTCCCGCCTGCCAGCGCGGGTACGTTGTGCATCCAGCTGTTGTTGGAGCGCAGGTTGCGCCGCCCGATCAGCACGAAGCCGTCGGTGCCGCGGCCGAGCGTCTCGCGAAGCCGCGCAGCGTCGGCGATCATCGGCTCGGGTGCGAGTTCGATTCGGCCGCTTGGTGTTCGGAGTACTTCGGGTAGCCGGGGCTGCAGCGGGCCGAGGTCGATACCGTGCGGTGCGGCCTTGACGCGGTCGAGCGTGAGCCCGTCGGGATTGGCGCCGAAGGCATCGCCGTACGGTCCGAGCCGAAGCATCATGTCGAGGCGGCGTTCGTATCCGGGACCCGCCGCCAGCATTGCGGTCAACTCGTCCACGGGACGACCTGCCACCGGTGAAGTCGGATCGGCGGACTCCTTGGCCAGCGTCGTCGCGATCACCTGCTCGTCGACGAGTGACGGATCACCGTCCACGCCAACGCCATACAGGATCAGGGCGATGCGGGACAGGATCTCGGCCTCGTCGGGCCGGCCGTCGAGCGGCAACACCGGCGGCGAGTACCGAACGTTGTTGCGCACCGCGAGGTTGTTCAGCGCGAAATCGAAATGGGGGCTCCGCGACGGCGGCGGCGGCGGAAGGACCACGTCCGCGTGGCGCGTGGTCTCGTTCAGATACGGGTCGATGCTGAGCATGAATCCGACGGCGTCGAGCGCGCGGTCGAGCCGGTCGCCGTCGGGTGCCGACAGCACGGGGTTGCCCGCGATGGTGATCATCGCCTTGATCTGCCCGTCGCCCGGGGTGTCGATCTCCTCGGCCAGCGCGGCGGCGGGCATTTCCGACAGGGCTTCCGGGTAACCGGACACGCGGCTGTGCCAGCGGCCGGTTTTGAAACCGCGCCCCGGTTTCGGCGGGCGCGGCGCGGATACCGCGGGGCCGAGCGGGAACATCGCGCCGCCGGGACGGTCGAGGTTGCCCGTCAAGACATTGATGACATCGACCAGCCAGCTGCCCAGCGTTCCGAATTCGACTGTGGAGGTGCCCATTCGGCCGTACACCGCGGCCGTCGGCGCCGATGCCAGCTCGCGGGCAAGCACGCGAATCTCGTGGGCGGGTACGCCGCAGTAGTCGCTGACGTCTTCGGGCGCGAATCCGGCCGCAAGTCGATGGACGTCGTCGAGCCCGTTCACGTGGTCGGCGATTCCCCCGAGATCCGTTGCGACAAGGCCCTCCTCGAAGAGGACGTGCACAACGGCCAACAGCATCGCCGCGTCGGTGCCGGGGCGGGGAGCGATGTGACGGTCGGCGAGGTCGGCCGTCCGCGTGCGCGCAGGATCGATCACGATGAGTCTGCCGCCGCGCTTGCGCAGCGCCCTCAGTTTGCCTGGGAAGTCGGCGGCGGTGGCCAGACTACCGTTGGACACAAGCGGATTCGCGCCGATGACGACGAGATAGTCGGTGCGATCGAGGTCGGGCACCGTGAACGCGATCGGGCTGCCGAACATATGGCCCAGCGCAACGTGTTTGGGCATCTGATCCAGCGTGCTGGCGGAGAACACCTGGCGAGTGCCGAGGCCGCGAAGAAGCAACGGCGCGTACAGGCTGCCCGCAACCGTGTGCGCGTTGGGGTTGCCCAAGTACACGCCGACCGACGCCCCGCCGTGCTCGCGAATGACCTCGCCCAGCCGGTCTGCCACGACGGCGAAGGCCTCGTCCCACGTCGCTTCTTTCAACACGCCGTCACGGCGAAGCATCGGCCGCGTCAGCCGGTCGGGGTCGTTGTCCAACTCGGCGAAGCTTGCGCCCTTCGGGCAGATGAAGCCGGCACTGAACACGTCGTCGCCGTCGCCGCGGGTCCCGGCAACCCGGCCGTCCACGATCGTGAGCGTCAGGCCGCAGGTGGCCTCACACAACGGGCAGATGCGCAGAGCAGTCTCGCGGTTCGCGTGCGCGGAGGCGGTCCGGGTCATGTCGCTAGAACTCCTCGTAGACCTTCGGATCGAGCGTGCCTATGTACGGCAGGTCGCGGTAGCGCTCGGCGTAGTCGAGGCCGTAGCCGACCACGAATTCGTTGGGGATGTCGAAACCGACGTAGGCCATGTCGACGTCGTCGCGCACGGCGTCGGGTTTGCGCATCAGGGTGCACACCCGCAACGACCTCGGGTGCCGCGTCGCGAGGTTGCGCAGCAGCCAGGACAGGGTGAGCCCGGAGTCGACGATGTCCTCGACGATCAGCACGTCGCGATCGTTGATGTCGCGGTCGAGGTCCTTGAGGATGCGCACCACCCCCGACGAGGACGTCGACGAGCCGTACGAGCTGACCGCCATGAACTCCAGCTGGGTCGGCAGCGGTATCTTGCGGGCCAGGTCGGTGACGAAGAAGACCGCGCCCTTGAGCACCGTGACCAGCAACAGGTCCTGGTCGTTCGCCTCGATGGTTTCCCGGTAGTCCGCGCCGACCTGAGCGCCCAGCTCGGCGACCCGTGCCTGGATCTGTTCCTCGGAGAGCAACACCGATTTGATGTCGCCCGGGTACAGCTCCTCAGATGGCACGTGCACAGCGTGCCATGTGTCACCGTCCTCGACCAACGTGAGTTCGCCCTAACTACCTTCAGACCGGTTCCCGATGCAGGGTCAGCACGCCGTCCCTGCGGCCCGCGATCAGCCGCTGGCTGCGCAGCGGGGAGCCGACGGCCAGCCCGCCCTGGCCATGCCACGCGGTGACCAAGGTGTCGACGCCACGGATCTGTTTGTCGGTCAGGTCGCAGGCACCGCCGGCCAGCAGCCAGCTGCGGATCACCCTGCGCCGGACTGCCTCCGGCAACACCGTCAACCGCCCGGCGTCGAGGCCGTCACCGGCCGATGCGGCCTGCAGCGCCCAATGCGCGAGGTCGTCGAGTGTCTCGGTGTCCTCCCGCAGCGCGGTGGCGGTGCGGGCCAGCGCCTCGGCCACCCCGCCGCCCAGCACGTCTTCGAGCAGCGGCAGCACCTCGGTGCGCAGCCGGGTGCGGGTGAACCGGCGGTCGCTGTTGTGCGGATCGTGCCACGGGTCGACCCCCAGTTCGTTGCATGCGTCGTGGGTGACGGCGCGTCGGACGCCGAGCAGCGGGCGGCACCACGGCGGGTCGAACGGCCGCATGCCTGCGATCGACCGAGCGCCGGAGCCGCGGCCGAGCCCGAGCAGCACGGTCTCGGCCTGGTCGTCGAGCGTGTGCCCGAGAAGCACCGGGGCGTCGTCCCTGGCTTCGTCGAGTGCGCGGGAGCGCGCCGTGCGCGCGGCGGCTTCCGGTCCACCCACCGCGCCGACATCGACGGAAAGGATCTGCGCGTCAACGCATCCCAGTGTTGTGGCCTGTTGCCTGGCGGTCTCGGCGACCCGACGCGAATCCGGCTGCAGTTGATGGTCGACGATCAGCGCCGTAGTCGGCTTGAGCTTGGCGGCGACGGCCGTCAGCGCCAGCGAGTCGGGCCCGCCGGACAGAGCGACGCACCAACGCTCGTCGGCCTCGGCGTAGAGGCGGCCGAACGTGGCGACCGCGTTGTGCAACGCGCCTAGAGCACCCTGTCGATCCATCGCTGCGGCTCTTCGATTTCGGTTGGCAGCGGCAGGGATTCGGGACCCGACCAGATCGCGTTGAACCGCGCCATGCCCACTTTGTCGACGACGTGATCGACGAACGCCTTGCCGCGGGTGTACTGGCTCATCTTGGCGTCGATGCCGAGCAGCGCCCGCAGCACCCGTTGCAGCGGCGGCTGCTTGCGGCTGCGCCGGTCGTTGAACCGCCGCCGGATGGTGACGACCGACGGCACCACGGCGGGGCCGACGGCGTCCATCACGTGGTCCGCGTGGCCTTCCAGCAGTGTGCCCAGCACCAGCAACTGGTCGAGCGCCTTCTGCTGCGGTTCGGATTGCACGGCGCGCAGCAGGCCGAGGATTCCTGCCGAATTCGGTTCGGCGGGAACACCATCGCGGCGATCGCGGACGAAGCCGGCCAGCCTGCCGATCACTTCGGTGACGTCCTCGCCCGTTTCCTGCGTCAGCACGGCGAGCGCGTTCGACATGTGGTCGGCCAGCCACGGGTTGGCGCGGAACTGCACCCGATGAGTGACCTCGTGCAGGCATACCCAGAGCCGGAAGTCTGCGGGCTGCACCCGAAGCTGCCGTTCCACCGAGATGACGTTCGGATACACCAGAAGCAGCTCGCCGCCGTCCGGCCCGAACGGGTCGTACTGACCGAGGATGCCCGACGAGATGAACGCCAGCACTGCGCCCGTCTGCGCGCCGGTGACGCGGCCGGTGATGAAATTCGGTTTGACGCCGTCGCGCTCGTCGTCTTTGCCGCCGGTCATCACCCGCATGGACTGGGTGGCGGCGCGAATCCACTGGGCGCGGTCGACGATGCGCGCGTCGGGCAGCTCGCCGCCCTCGTTCAGCCCGGTCACTTCGCGCACCGGCATCTCGGCACGCTGCGCCGCGCTGGCCAGCTGGTCGATCACCTGACGGCGGGTGTACTCGGTGGCGGCGGGTCCCGGCCGGGCGAGCTTCGCTCCGACCGTGGCGGCGAAACCCCAGTCGACGGCGCGGCCCACGTTGAGCTTGGTTGAGCCTCGGGTCATGTGCCACACCCACATGACCGCAGCGTCGCCGCGAACGCATCGATCGCCGTGCGCCCCGTCGGGCCGGCGTTGTTGGACAGCAGCGCGAACGTCAGCACCCGGCCGCTGGAATCGGTGACGATGCCGACCAACGAATTGGTACCCGTCAACGACCCGGTCTTCGCGCGCAGCCAGCCCGCCGATCCGCGTCCGGCGTCGTCCAGGAACCGGTTGGACAAGGTGCCGCTCCCGCCGGCGATGGGCAAAAGGTCGACAAGCGACCGCAGCTTCGGCTGGTCGTCGCCCGCAGCGGCATTGACGGCCTCATCGAGGGTCTCGGCGGTCAGCCGATCCTCGACGGACAGGCCGCTGCAATCCACCAGATGCGAACCGCCCGTGTCGATCTTGGCGGATTTCAGCTCACCCAGAACCGCTTGCACGGCCCCATCGAAGCTCTGTGGTTTCCCTTGCGCCGCAGCCACTTCCCGCGCGGTCGACTCCGCCATCACGTTGTCGGACTCGTTCATCATCTCGCGCAACCGCTCGATCAGCGGCGGCGACTGCACCGAGGCGATCTCCTTGTCGCCGTCGAACGCCGATGGCAGCACACCCACGGTGCCCGGGTCGACACGCAGCGCCACGGCCAGTGCACGACCAGCGTCCAAAGCGGGTGTCCTGGAGCGTGCCGAGTCGACGCTGACCGGCTGGGTGCGACCGCCGTCGAGCATCACCGCTTCCATCGGCGCGATGTCGCCACCATCGATGTCGAGCGGATCCCAGCCCGGTGCCATCGTCGGGCCGCTGTACGCGCTGATATCCACCTGCACGGCAGTCACCTTGACGCCGCTGCGCCGCACCTGGTCGGCGAGGTCGGTGATCCGCGCCGCGTCCGTGTACCAGGTGTCCTGCCCTGGTGGCGCAGCAGACAGGGTCGGATCGCCACCCCCTTTGAGGACCACCAGCCCGGGGCGCTGATCGGACATGACGACCTTCGTCGTGAGCCGGGCGTCGCGGTCGAGGCCGAGCAGCGCGGCGGACGTCGTCAACACCTTGGTCACCGACGCCGGCTGCATCGGCACGCCGGCGCCCTGCGCCCACAACTGCTCATCGGAGGAGGCATCGGTGATCCTGCCCGTGAACGCGCCCAGATTCGGGTCGGCGAGCGTCAGCGCCAACGTCTGGGCCAACCTGTCCGGGGTCGGCTTCTGCGCCGAGTCGGCCACCGGCTTGATGGCCGGGTTGGCCGTCGCAGGCGCCGGTGCGGCGGGGATCGCGTTCGCGGCCTGCGTGGTGCGGCCACCCGTCATCAGTGCGGCGGCCACCACGACAGCGACAACCACCAGCAACACGGCCACCCCGACCGCGATGTGGGTGGATCGTCGCCACCGTGTGGGCCGCATGGTTCTCCTGCCTCTGGCCTGCCCAAGCAGGGTATCCGGTGCGAGAAAGTTAATGGTCAGCGACGCCTGCGCCCGACCGCTCTATTAGGGTGACGACCGTCCCCGAAGACGACAGCACAGGGCAAGGAGCCGCGACGGTGGAGTTTGACGTTGTCATCGAGATTCCGAAGGGCTCGCGCAACAAGTACGAGGTCGACCATGACTCCGGCCGGGTCAAGCTGGACCGCTACCTCTACACGGCCTTCGGGTATCCGACCGACTACGGGTTCATCGAGAACACGCTCGGCGAGGACGGCGATCCGCTGGACGCCTTGGTGCTGTTGCCTGAGTCGGTGTTCCCCGGCTGCATCGTCGAGGCCCGGGCGGTCGCCATGTTCCAGATGACGGACGAGGCCGGCGGCGACGACAAGGTGTTGTGCGTGCCTGCGGGTGACGGTCGGTGGGACCACATCAAGGATCTGGCGGACGTCCCGACGTTCGAACTCGAGGCGATCAAGCACTTCTTCGTCCACTACAAGGACCTGGAGCCGGGCAAGTACGTCAAGGCGGCCGACTGGGCGGGCCGAGCGGAGGCCGAGGCCGAAATCAACCGGTCGATCGAAAGGTATAAAAAAGAGGGCCACTGAGGCCGTCTGCTCTTCGGAATTTTCTTCGCTGTAACACGGCGTAACGCCGACGTGCTCTGGCTTTCAGATCATGACGGTGTGTTGATGCACAAGGGCATGGGGTTGGACGTCTTCAATGACATGCCGATGCGCCGAGCGGTGCACGCGCTCTACGAGTGTTGCTACAGCGTGCCGCTGGCCGCCGACCTGGCCCGCGGTCGTCCGTACTCGGACCACGACTCGTTGTTCCGACATGCCGACGAATTGCTGGTCGCGCTGGCCGAAAGCTCCATCGACTCGATCCTGCAGGCCTATCCCGACGTGGCGGCCGATCGGAAAGTGATCCATACCGAATTGGCGCGGATCACCCGGGCGCGTCTTGAGCGGATGCTCGGACCCGAAGGCGGATACGACAACTGGTGATGCGTCACCGATCGTGAACCTGACGACGGGAATCGCCGAGAAACGTCGCCAGGTTCACAAATCAAGCTTTAAATTCCACCGCATGACTCCCGCCGTACATGGCCATGCGGACGCCCGTTTCGACAAGGTCGCCGAGGCGCTGACCGAAGAACTCGCCAGCGGTTCGGAGGTCGGCGCCGCGATCGCGATCGACGTCGACGGCGACTCGGTGCTCGACGTCTGGGGCGGCCACGCCGACGCGGCCAAGACGGTGCCTTGGGGCGAGGACACGATCATCAATGTCTGGTCGAGCACCAAGACTGTGACGAGCCTGGCCGCGCTGATGCTGGCCGATCGCGGCCTGTTGGACCTCGATGCGCCGGTCGCAACGTACTGGCCTGAGTTCGCCGTGAACGGCAAGCAGGACGTTTTGGTGCGGCACCTGCTGTCGCACACCTCGGGCGTCGCAGGCTGGCAGGAGCCGATGGCCATCGACGACCTCTTCGACTGGGACAAGGCCACGTCGATGCTCGCTGCGCAGGCGCCGTGGTGGGAGCCCGGCACCGCTTCGGGTTATCAGGCGCTCAACTACGGCTTCTTGATCGGTGAGCTGGTTCGCCGCACCGCTGGAAAGTCGTTGAAAGACTTCGTCGCCGACGAGATCGCGCGCCCGCTGGACGCGGATTTCCAGATCGGCGCAAAGCCTGAGGATGCCGGTCGCATCGCTGCGCTCATTCCTCCACCGCCGTTCGACATCCCGTTCGACGCGCTGCCCGAAGACAGTCCGATGCGCAAAACGCTCACCAATCCGGCGCCGGATGCGGCCATCGCCCACACCCCTGCGTGGCGGGAGGCCGACCTCGGCGCGGTCAACGGACACGGCAACGCGCGCTCGCTGGCACGCATGCTGTCCGCGGTGTCGCTGGGCGGCACGGCCAACGGCGTCGAGTTGTTATCCGCGCCGACGATCGAGCGGATCTTCGACGTTCAGTCACACGGACCCGATCTGGTGTTGGGTGTTCCGCTGAAGTTCGGCATCGGCTACTGCCTGTCCACGCCTGAGGTGCTGCCGTTCGTGCCTGCCGAGGAGACCGTCTGCTTCTGGGGCGGATGGGGTGGCTCGATGGTGCTCATCAACCCTGCCCGCCGCACCACCGCCACCTACGTGATGAACAGGATGGGCCAGGGCACGCTCGGCAACGAGCGCACAGCGAGGTACGCCCGACTGATCTACGAGGCAATTTCCTGACGCTGGCATCCTGGCTGTGTGGATTCTTTGTTCCACTTCTGGTGGCTGATCTTTCCGCTCGGCGGCATGATCGGCGGCGGCGTACGAGCGGTCGCCGCGGCCAATGAACGTCGTGCCGAACGGAGGCTCGAGCGCTACCGCATCAAGCAGCAGACCAAGATCGCCGTCGCCGAGGCGGCCGGCCGATCGCAGACCAGCGAGATCAAGCGCCGGCGCGAACTGCGCAGAATCCTCGATCAGCACGGCGAGACCGATGCGCGTTGGCTGGAGTACGAGATCGACATCGCCAAGCTGCTCGACTTCCCGCTGATGACGGACATGCGCAACCCGCTGACGATGGAGTTTCACAAGGCGAGGCGACGCGCGGACCTGCTGCGGCCGGAGAACCCCGCCGATCTCGACGGGGACCGCGAGGCGCAGCTGGAGTACCGCGACGCCGTCCACGACTACGTGTCGGCGTTCGACGTCGCAGAGGCCGAGGCGATCCGGCTGCGCCGCAGTACGTTTTCCGCCGAGGACCAGCAGCGGATCGCGCGCGCGCAGAACCTGCTGAAGCTGGCCGAAGACGATGCGGCCACGCCGCAGGAGCGTCAGAACGCCTACACACGGGCCCGGGTCGAGCTCGACGGGATCCTGGTGCTGCCGTCTGTCACCCGGGCCAGCATCGAGCGCAAGCTGGCCGGAGAGCTCGAGGCTTAGCAGTCCCGGTCAGGCCGCGCCTGCCAGCGGTAGTCGCCGCGCGATGCGATCCAGCGCCGCAACCGCCAGTGTCTGCATGTCCTGTTGCGGCGACGCCGGAATGAACGTCACCCCGTCGGCCACCTCGGCCATGAAGATGTCGGCGACGAGTCCGGCCAGCCCGTCGATGGTTCCGGCGTACTGCAGCGTGCCGGTGCCGGGACCGGGCAACGAATTTCGCGCGGAGCGAAAGTCGGCGGCGACCGACACGGTGATGTCGAGGATCACCGCGACGTCGTCGCCGAGCCGGCCACGAGCGCGTCGCGCCTGCTGCAGGTCGGGGGCCGCCAGGCGCACCGTCGTGGCGTCGCCGGATGTCAGCTCGTTCCAGTTGTCGCCGGACGCGTCGGCCACGAAGAGCCGCAGCTCGCGCTGATCACTGCGTCCACTCGCCACGCCGACACGCTAAAAGTCCGATCGCGACGCGACAACGGTTGCGCTCAGCGAGAATCCAACACCATGACCGATACCCAACTGCGGCATTGGGCGCCGCACTGTGGATGTGCACATGCGGGCGCTTAGTACCTTGTAGGCGTGGCGATGCCGGAAATACCTGCGCAGTACGTGCAATCGCCGTATGCGGCTGAGCCGCGCACGCTCATCGACATCCTGTACGACACCGCGGGGCTCTTCCCGGACGCGCCCGCGATCGACGACGGCGAGGTGCAGCTCACCTACAGCGAGCTGATCACCGACATCGAGGACAGCGTCGCGTGGCTGGCGGCCCGCGGAATCGGCCGCGGCGATCGCATCGGCATCCGAATGCCGTCGGGCAGCTATGCCCTCTATGTGGCGATCCTTGCCACCCTCGCCACCGGTGCCGCGTACGTGCCGGTCGACGCCGACGACCCCGACGAACGGGCGGCGCTGGTGTTCGGCGAGGCCAGTGTCGTCGGCGTCATCACCGAGCAGGGACTCTTCCGCGGAGCGGGAGACTCGCGCGGCTGGCGTGCCGCGGCGCCGCTCGGCCGCGACGATGCGTGGATCATCTTCACCTCGGGGTCGACCGGCACTCCAAAAGGTGTGGCCGTCACACATCGCAGTGCGGCCGCGTTCGTCGACGCCGAAGCACGGATGTTCCTGCAGGACAATCCGATTGGGCCAGGCGATCGGGTACTGGCCGGGTTGTCCGTCGCGTTCGACGCGTCCTGCGAAGAGATGTGGCTGGCCTGGCGGAACGGCGCCTGCCTGGTTCCCGCGCCACGCTCGCTGGTGCGCAGCGGCATGGACCTCGGGCCGTGGCTGGTGTCGAAGGACATCACCGTGGTGTCGACGGTGCCGACACTGGCGGCGCTGTGGCCCGCCGAGGCATTGGAGGCGGTGCGGCTGCTGATCTTCGGCGGCGAGGCCTGCCCGCCGGACCTCGCGGAGCGACTGGCTGCCGGGCCCGACGCTGTGGGCCGCGAGGTGTGGAACACCTACGGCCCCACCGAGGCCACCGTCGTCGCGTGCGCGGCCAAACTCGACGGCATCGGACCGGTCAGCATCGGGCTGCCGCTGCCCGGCTGGGATCTTGCCGTCGTCGACAAGGACGGAATGCCGGTCAACGTCGGCGAGATCGGCGAGTTGGTGATCGGCGGCGTCGGGCTGGCTCGCTACCTGGACCCGGAGAAGGACGCGGAGAAATACGCGCCGATGCCCACGCTGGGCTGGAACCGCGCGTACCGCAGCGGTGACCTGGTCCGCCTCGAACCCGACGGCCTGATCTTCTGCGGCCGCGGCGACGATCAGGTCAAGGTCGCCGGTCGCCGCATCGAGCTCGGCGAAGTGGACGCGGCGCTGGTGAACCTGCCCGGTGTCAGCGGCGGTGCGGCGGCTGTGCGCAAGACGGCAAGCGGCACTCCGCTGCTCGTCGGCTACATCGCGAGTGCCGACCCTTCGTTCGACCTGGCCGCGGCCCGGACCACCCTCACGGAGTCGCTGCCCGCAGCGTTGGTGCCGCGGCTGGTGCTGGTCGACGAGTTGCCGACCCGGACGTCGGGCAAGGTCGACCGCGACGCGCTGCCGTGGCCGCCGCCTGGCGAACCCGAGGAGGAGGTGCCCGAACTCGGCGGCACGATGGGCTGGCTGGCCGGGCTGTGGCGTAACGCGCTGGCCGCGCCGGTGGACGGTCCTGAGGCCGACTTCTTCGCACTCGGTGGCGGCTCGCTGTCGGCGGCACAGTTGGTCGCCGCTCTGCGACAGCGCTACCCGCAGGTGACGGTCGCCGACCTCTACGACCATCCGCGGTTGGGGTCGCTGGCCGGATTCCTCGACGAGCTGGATCCGCCGCCGCAGGTCGAGACACGGGTGGTGCAGCCGATGCCGCTGCCGGCGCAGGCCTTCCAAGTCGTGATGTCGCTGCCGCTGGCCACGCTGACCGGCCTGCAATGGGTCGTCTGGTTGGCGCTGATCAACAATGTCGCCGCGAGCCTGAGCCAGGTGCCGTGGCTGGTACCGATCAACTGGTGGTGGGTTCTCGGCGGCTTCCTGCTGTTCGTCACGCCCATCGGGCGGATGGGCATCGCGGTGCTGAGCGCGCGAATGCTGATCGGCTTCCTGAAACCGGGCACGTACCGCCGCGGCGGTTCGGAGCACATGCGGGTGTGGCTCGCCGAGCGGTTGGCCGACGCCAGCGGCGCGGAGAACCTGGCGGGCGCCCCGTGGATGGTTTATTACGCGCGGGCGCTGGGCAACAAGGTCGGCAAGGGTGTCGACCTGCATTCGGCGCCTCCGGTGACCGGCATGCTCACCCTTGGCCATCGCAGTTCGATCGAGCCGGAGGTGGACCTGACCGGGCACTGGATCGACGGCGACCGCTTCCACGTCGGCACGATCACGATCGGTAACGACGCCACCATCGGTGCGCGCACGACACTGCTGCCGGGCGCGACGGTGGGAAAGAACGCCGACGTCGCCGCGGGCTCGGGCGTGGTCGGGCGGGTGAAGAAGGGCCAGTACTGGACGGGTTCGCCCGCCGTGAAGTCCGGCAAGGCTCGCCATCCGTGGCCGGAGGACCGGCCGGGCCGGGCGCCGCTGTGGGTGCTGGTCTACGGGGTGACGTCAATGCTGTTGGGCGCCTTGCCCCTTGCCGCACTCGGGTGCGGGCTCGCCGTCATCGGCTGGGCCATCAGGGACTCGGCGTCGCTGAGCGACGCGATCGTGCCTGCGCTGGCGTGGACGCCCGTGGCGACGCTCGTTGCTTTGGTCGTCTATGCGGTGTTGACGGTCATTGGCGTGCGCATGCTGTCGCTGTGGCTGCGCGAGGGTTATCACCCGGTCCGCAGCCGCGTCGGTTGGCAAATCTGGGCGACCGAACGGCTGATGGACGCCGCGCGGCACTATCTCTTCCCTCTCTACGCCAGCCTTCTGACGCCGACGTGGCTGCGCGTGCTTGGCGCCAAGGTCGGCCGAGGCACCGAGATCTCGACGGCACTACTGACGCCGAAGTTCACCGTGATCGAGGACAGCGCATTTTTGGCCGACGACACGATGGTGGCGTCCTACGAGTTGGGTGGCGGCTGGATACACGTCGCCAAAGCGACGATCGGCAAACGGGCGTTTCTCGGCAATTCCGGCATCACACAGCCGGGGCGCAAGGTGCCCGACGACGGGCTGGTCGCGGTGCTGTCGGCAGCACCGCGCAAGTCGAAGGCCGGCTCGTCGTGGTTGGGAAGCCCGCCGATTCGGTTGCGCCGCAAGCCGACCGCGGCCGACGCGTTGCGTACGTTCCACCCGCCGATGCGTCTGAAGATCATGCGCGGCTTCGTCGAGACATGCCGGCTGGTGCCGGTGGTGGTGACGTTCGCGATCGGTGTGGCTGTGCTCTTCGCGTTGCAGGCGTTGATCGTCGGCTTCGGTTACGTGTGGGCGGCGCTCGGCAGCGGTGTGGTGCTGTTGGCCGCGGGAGCGGTTGCCGGTGCGATCGCCGTGATCGCGAAGTGGGTTGTGGTGGGCCGGATCCAGGCCGTCGAACATCCATTGTGGTCGGCGTTCGTCTGGCGCAACGAGGTCTCGGACACCTTCGTCGAGACGGTGGCGGGACCGTGGTTCGCCCGCGCCGCAACCGGCACGCCGGTGATGAACCTGTGGCTGCGGGCACTCGGGGCGAAGATCGGCCGCGGTGTCTGGTGTGAGTCCTACTGGCTGCCGGAGGCGGATCTGGTCACGCTGGAGCGGGGCGCTACCGTCAATCGGGGCTGTGTCGTGCAGACGCACCTGTTCCACGATCGCGTGATGCGGATGGACACCGTTGTCCTGGAAGAGGGTTCGACGCTGGGACCCCATTGTGTCGCGCTGCCTGCCGCACGCCTTGGTACAGGGGCGACCGTCGGCCCGGCGTCGCTGGTGATGCGTGGCGACGAGGTCCCGCCGTCGACACGTTGGCAAGGCAACCCGATCGCACCGTGGAATGTGTTCCGGAAAAAGCGCGGTGACGCACCGCCCGACAAAACGCCGGAGGAAGCCGCCGCGTGACTCGTTCCAAGAAAGCGGCGAAGAAGGTCCCGGTCATCGACCCGTATCTGCCCCATAACGGCAATTTCGGATATCGCGTGTCACGCTATGAGCTCGATCTGGAGTACAAGGTCGCGATCAACCGGCTCGCGGGGACCGCGTCGATCACCGCGGTGACGTTGGCGGCATTGCGCACGTTCACGCTGGACTTGTCCGATGCCCTTTCGGTGTCAAAGGTTTCGGTGAACGGGCGCAGGCCTGCCTCGTTCAACTGCTCGGGCGGCAAGCTGCACATCACGCTGTCGTCGTCGCTGCCGGCGGGGGCGGCGATGACGATCGCGGTCCGCTACAGCGGAACGCCTCGGCCGATTCGGTCCTACTGGGGCGAGGTCGGTTTCGAAGAGCTCAGTGAAGGGGTCCTCGTCGCCGGACAACCCAACGGCGCCGCGTCCTGGTTCCCGTGCGACGACCACCCCAGCTCCAAGGCGAGCTATCGCATTCAGATCAGCACGGAGAACCCGTACCGCGCCATCGCCAACGGCGAGTTGAAGTCTCGGCGGACGCGTGCGGCCATGACGACATGGATCTACGATCTCGCGGAGCCGACGTCGACATATCTGATCACCCTTCAGATCGGGGTGTACGCGGCGTACCGGTTGCAGAAGTCGCCGGTGTTGATGCAGGCGGCGCTGCCGTCCCGGCTGAAGCGGAATTTCGATCACGACTTCGGCAGGCAGCCGGAGATGATGAAGCTGTTCGTCAAGCTGTTCGGACCGTACCCGCTGTCAACCGGCTACACCGTCGTCGTCACCGACGACGATCTCGAGATACCGCTTGAGGCGCAGGGTATTTCGATCTTCGGTGCCAATCACTGCGACGGCCGTCGTGGCTCCGAGCGGCTGATCGCACACGAGCTGGCGCATCAGTGGTTCGGCAACTCGGTGACGGCTCGGCGCTGGCGCGACATCTGGCTGCACGAAGGTTTTGCGTGTTATGCCGAGTGGCTGTGGTCGGAGGGCTCCGGCGGCCAGACCGCCGACGAGTGGGCACAGTACTACCATCAGCGACTCTCGGATTCGCCGCAAGATCTGCTGCTGTCAGACCCCGGACCGCGCGACATGTTCGACGATCGTGTTTACAAGCGCGGCGCTCTGACACTGCACGCGCTACGAGGAGTGATTGGTGACGACAATTTCTTTGCGCTGCTGCGGGATTGGACGAAGAGGCACCGTCATTCCACCGCGGTGACCGACGACTTCACCGGCCTTGCCGCCAACTATGCGGATGTGTCGCTGCGGCCGCTGTGGGATGCGTGGCTGTATTCCGAGGACGTGCCGTCGTTGTGACCGACGCGGCCACACCAACCGGCCCGATCACTCGCGGCAGCGTCGCACGGGTCGGCACCGCCACCGTGCTGACGGCGGTGTGCGGTTACGCGGTGTTGTACCTTGCGGCCCGCGACCTCGCACCGGCCGGGTTCTCGGTGTTCGCTGTGTTCTGGGGCGCGTTCGGTCTCGTCACGGGTGCCGCCAACGGCCTGTTGCAGGAGGCGACGCGCGAAGTGCGTTCGGCGAGCTACACCGAGGTGGTGGCAGGTCCACGAACGCATCCAATGCGCGTCGCGGCGATGGTCGGGGTGGTCGCCGCCGCGGTGATCGCGGGCAGTTCGCCGTTGTGGTCCGGGCACGTCTTCGTCGAATCGCGCTGGTTGAGCGTCGCGCTGCTGAGCGTGGGCTTGGCCGGCTTCTGCCTGCACGCCACTCTGCTGGGCATGCTGGCCGGTGTCGGGCGGTGGACGCAGTACGGCGCGCTCATGGTCACCGATGCGGGCATGCGGGTGGCCGTCGCGGCGATCACGTTCGCCCTGAGCTGGGGGCTTGTCGGTTACCTGTGGGCGACGGTCGCCGGGGCGGTGGCCTGGCTGATCCTGTTGATCGCCTCGCCCGCGACGCGCGCTGCGGCCCACCTGCTGACGGCCGGTGGAACCGGGACTTTCCTGCGGGGCGCCGCGCATTCGATCGCGGCGGCGGGGGCAAGCGCGATCCTGGTGATGGGCTTTCCAGTGCTGCTGAAGGCGACGTCGGGCGATCTGGGTGCGACGGGTGGTGTGGTGATCCTTGCCGTGACGCTGACCCGTGCGCCACTTCTCGTGCCGTTGACGGCGATGCAGGGCAATCTGATCGCGCATTTCGTCGACCTGCGCTCGGAACGGCTGCGGGCGTTGGTGGCACCTGCGGCCGTCGTCGCCGGTTTGGGGGCGATCGGTGTGCTGGCCGCGGGGGTGTTCGGACCGTGGCTGCTGCGGGTGGCGTTCGGCGAGCAGTACCGCGCGGGCGGAGCCATGCTGGCCTGGCTGACGACGGCGGCCATTGCGATCGCGCTGCTGACGTTGACGGGTGCGGCGACGGTGGCCGCGGCGCTGCACCGCGCGTACGCCTCGGGCTGGATCAGTGCGACGGTCGCATCGATGTTGTTGCTGCTGCTTCCGGTTGGCCTCGAAACGCGCACGGTGATCGCGCTGCTCTGCGGGCCGATGGTGGGAATCGCCGTGCACCTGGCCGCGCTTGCCAGGGCGTCAGCACGCTGACCGTGTATTTTGGTGCACATTGATATGGGCTACCAGGATGTTTGGATCGTCGTACCCGCCTTCAACGAGGCGAGCGTTATCGGCGACGTCGTCGCCGACATTCGCTCGGTTTTCGATCACGTGGTCCTGGTAGACGACGGCAGCAAGGACAACACCGGCGATATCGCGCTGCGCGCGGGGGCACACGTGGTGCCGCATCCGGTGAACCTGGGCCAGGGCGCGGCGATCCAGACGGGTGTCGAGTACGCGCGGAGCCAGCCCGGTGCTCAGGTGTTCGCGACGTTCGATGCCGACGGGCAGCACCGGTTGAAGGACGTCGTTCGGATGATCGACCGGCTCACGGCCGACGACGTCGACATGGTGGTGGGCACCCGATTCGCCGAACCGACCGCGAGCAAGCCACCGCCCTTGAAACGAATCATTCTGCGGGTGGCCGCATTAGTGAGCCCGAGCAGTCGACAGCTAGGCCTCACCGACGCGCACAACGGGCTTCGAGTGTTCAACAGAAAAGTCGCCGACCGACTCAATATCACGATGAGTGGCATGAGCCATGCGAGCGAGTTCATCACGCTGGCCGTCGAAAACGGTTGGCGGGTAGTGGAAGAGCCCGTTGAGATTCTGTACACGGACTACTCGAAGTCGAAGGGCCAGCCGTTGCTCAACGGTGTGAACATCGTCTTCGACGGCTTGTTGCGAGGAAGGTTGTCCCGATGAACTGGATCCAGGCGTTGCTGATCATCTCGATCGTCGTGCTGCTGGTCTATCTGTTGCTCTCGCGGACAAGCGCACGCACCAAGGCGTGGGTGAAGGTCGGCGGCGTGCTGTTCGTCATCGCCGCGATATACGCGATATTGCGGCCGGATGACACCACCGTCGTCGCGAATTGGCTTGGTGTCGCCCGCGGCGCGGATCTAATGGAGTACGCGTTGATCATCGCGTTCGTGTTCACGACGCTCAGCACGTACATGCGGTTCAAGGATCTCGAGTTGAAATATGCGCGGCTGGCCAGAGCCGTTGCGCTGCAGGGTGTTCGAGTGCCCGAGGAGCAGAACTAGAAGTTCTGCTCCTCGCGGAAGAACGCGACGGTTTTCACGACGCCGTCGTCAAGGTTGACCTTCGGGGTCCAGCCGAGCACCTTCTCGGCGCGACTGATGTCGAGACATGATCGGCGCAGGTCGCCGAGCCGTGGCGGGTGAAGCTCGGGCTCGTCGGGCGCACCGGCAGCAGCCGCGATCACGGAATGTAGCTGGCGGACAGATGTTTCCACGCCCGTCCCGATATTGAAGCGTTGGCCGCCACCTTTGTCGCCTGCGGCGCGGACAAAGGCATCGACGACGTCGTCGACGTACACGTAGTCGCGGGTATCCGTCCCGTCGCCGAAGATTCTGGTCGGCTTCCCGGCGAGCAGCGCGCGCGAGAAGATGGCGACG
>JBKPSU010000034.1:0-60996 GCA_046735135.1 Actinomycetota bacterium | reverse complement strand
GCTGGTGGAGATGCGCCGCGTCCGCGATCTGCAGCCGTACATCGGCAAGGAGATCGAGGCCAAGATCATCGAGCTGGACAAGAACCGCAACAACGTGGTGCTGTCCCGCCGCGCCTGGCTGGAGCAGACGCAGTCCGAGGTTCGTAGCGAGTTCCTCAACCAGCTGCAGAAGGGCGCCATCCGCAAGGGCGTTGTGTCGTCGATCGTCAACTTCGGCGCGTTCGTCGATCTCGGCGGCGTCGACGGCCTGGTGCACGTGTCAGAGCTGTCCTGGAAGCACATCGACCATCCGTCCGAGGTCGTCCAGGTGGGCGACGAGGTCACCGTCGAGGTGCTCGACGTCGACATGGACCGCGAGCGGGTTTCGTTGTCGCTCAAGGCAACTCAGGAAGACCCGTGGCGCCACTTCGCCCGCACCCACGCGATCGGCCAGATCGTGCCCGGCAAGGTCACCAAGCTGGTGCCGTTCGGTGCGTTCGTCCGCGTCGAGGAGGGCATCGAGGGCCTGGTGCACATCTCCGAGCTGGCCGAGCGTCACGTCGAGGTGCCCGACCAGGTGGTCGCGGTCGGCGACGACGCGATGGTCAAGGTCATCGACATCGACCTGGAGCGTCGCCGCATCTCGCTGTCGCTGAAGCAGGCCAACGAGGACTACACCGAGGAGTTCGACCCCTCGAAGTACGGCATGGCCGACAGCTACGACGAGCAGGGCAACTACATCTTCCCCGAGGGCTTCGACTCCGAGACCAACGAATGGCTCGAGGGCTTCGAAAAGCAGCGGGACGAGTGGGAGGCCCGCTACGCCGAGGCCGAGCGCAGGCACAAGATGCACACCGCGCAGATGGAGAAGTTCGCGGCAGCGGAAGCAGAAGCCGCCGCGGCGACCCCGTCCTCGGGCAACGGCGCACCACGGGACGACGAGCAGCAGGCAGGCGGCTCGCTGGCCAGCGATGCCCAACTGGCGGCGCTCCGGGAGAAGCTGGCAGGCAGCGCCTAACCGGCGCCCGAGCCTGACCGGATGCTGCGCATCGGTCTGACCGGCGGAATCGGCGCCGGCAAGTCGACGGTGTCCGCCGCGTTCAGCGAGTGCGGCGGCATCATCGTCGACGGCGATGTGATCGCCAGGGAAGTCGTCGAACCGGGCACCGAAGGACTGTCGGCGCTGGTCGAGGCATTCGGCGAGGACATCCTGTTGCCCGACGGCGCGTTGAACCGCCCGGCCCTGGCCGCCAAGGCGTTCGTCGACGACGAGCAGCGCGCCAAGCTGAACGGCATCGTGCACCCGCTGGTGGGCAAGCGGCGCGAGGAGATCATCGCCGCCGTATCCGAAGACGCGGTGGTGGTCGAGGACATCCCGCTGCTGGTCGAGACCGGCATGGCGCCGATGTTCCCGCTCGTGGTGGTTGTCCACGCCGACGAGGACACCCGAGTCACGCGGTTGATCAAGCGCGGAATGAACGAAGCCGACGCTCGCGCGAGGATCGCCGCCCAGGCCGCGGAGGATCAGCGCCGCGCGATTGCCGATGTGCTGCTTGACAACTCGGGTTCGCCGGGCGAGCTGGTGGAGCGAGCGCGCGACATCTGGTATCACCGGGTGCTGCCGCTCGCGCGCAACATCCGCACCCGCGAGGTGGTGCGCGTTCCGGCGAGGCTGGTGCCGTACGACCCGGCGTGGCCGGACGACGCACGGCGCATCATCAACCGCCTTCGCATGGCATGCGGCGCGAAAGCCTTGCGCGTGGACCACATCGGCTCCACCGCCGTCGCCGGGATGGACGGCAAGGACGTCATCGACGTCCAGGTGACGGTCGAATCACTTGACGTCGCCGACGAACTCGCCGGTGTACTGACGAACGTCGGGTATCCGCGCATCGAAAGCATCACCAGCGATGTGCCACATGACGGCGATCCGGCGCTGTGGCGCAAGCGGTTTCACGGAGCCGCGGACCCCGGTCGGCCCGCGAATGTTCATATTCGGGTGGACGGCTGGCCCAACCAGCAGTTCGCGTTGCTGTTCGTCGACTGGTTGAAAGCCAACCCCGGCGTGCAGGCGGAATACCTGGCGGCCAAGCGGACGGCGCTGGCCGCGGCGGACTACATCGACGCCAAGGAGCCGTGGTTTCTCGACGCGTACTGGCGAGCCAGGACGTGGGCCGACTCGACCGATTGGCAGCCCTAGCGGCTAGGCGGACTCCGACGGCCCAGCGGCGGGCGGCCCGGCCGGCGCTGGTGCCCCCGCCCCAGGTGTGTCGAGCGCAGCGCCGCATTGAAGCGTGCCGTAAAGCGGGTCGTCCTTGACGTGGAACAGCCTCGGCGCAACGAACTGATCGGCCTGCGCGACGATCTGGTCATCGACCCGGATTTCGCAGTGCAGATTGGATCCGTACGGCCAATCGATGGAGACCGTCATGCCCGCCAGCTTCGGGTCGGACAGGACCGTGTTCACCTCAAACGTGATTCCCGGTAGCAGCGTCGGTTGGTCGCTGTTGACGTTCGCGTCGTCGATTTTGTACGCGACGACTGCCCCACGAGATGTACCGTCAGCGCGGGCCCGGTATGTGACGTTGTGCTTCAACCCGTCACCGAGTGCCGGCGCCACGTCGGTCTGGGAATCGGGGCTCGGCTCAGCCAGCGCTGTCGCGGGAAGTAACTGGGAGCCGACGACAGCGGTCGTCAGGGCAGCGGCGGCGATCCATCCGCGCTCGGCGAGGCTCATGGCTGCGACATTACGCGTACCGTCAATTTAGATCCAAAGCCGTTGCCAGTAGTGCCCGTATCACGTCGGTTGGCAGGACGGGCACCACAGCGAGGTCCTGCCCGCGATGCGATCGCGTATCAGCCGCGCGCCACACCGGGGACAGGACGGGTCGGGATCGTCGCGCACGTGGGTCAGCCACCGGGGCGAGCGGGGAATGCGGCCGTGCTGCACCGCAGTGCGCAACGTGCGTTTCATCGCGCCGTGCAGACGCCGTAGATCATCTCGATCCAGGTCTGCGACGGGGCGGGAGGGGTTCACCTTCGCCCGCCAGCAGATCTCGTCGGTGAGCATGTTCCCAAGACCCGCGATGATCGACTGGTCCATCAGCGCAGGTTTCAGCGCACCACGATGTCCCTGCAATGCAGCACTGAACGTCCGCAGATCCACCGACAGCGCATCGGGTCCTTGTTTGCCCATCACGCCCGAGACCTCGTCCGCGTCGGCGGCCAGCCAGACGCCGCGCAGCTTTCGTAAATCGGCGTACCGCAATTCGCCGCGGTCGAGCGTGACCACGAGGCGTTCCTGCCCCTTGTTTTCATCAGCCGGCGCTGCGAAATATGGATGACCGGTCATTCCGCTGTGGACGAGTAGCGTCGGTCCGTCGGTCGGCAAGATCAGCCACTTGCCATGTCTGCGTGGAGTTTCGAAGCGACGGCCCGTCAGTTGCCGTGACAATGCCCGCGCGGTCGTGTTCCGCAGCACACCCGCGTCAAGCACATCGACTCTTCGGATGCGGCGTCCAGGCAGACTGTCTGCGAGCTGACGGCGAAAGCCTTCGACGTCGGGCAGTTCAGGCACGGAGTTCGGCCAGCCGCTTCATCGGACGGGTCAACGAGCGGGCGCGTCGGGCGATATCGGACCATGGGTCGCCGTTCTCGGCCACCCGCTTTGGGACATCTCGAATCGTGAAGCTGTCGGCGCGCAGTCCGCGGCGGCTGAGCTCGTCCCACTCCAGCGGTGTGGCCACCGGCGCCCCGCGGCGGGCGCGCACGGCGTACGGGGCCACCGCAGTCTGCGCGTACGCATTCCGCATCACGTCGAGGTACACCCGGTCGCTCCGCTTGTCCTTGCGCATCTCGACGGTGCGATGCGCGGGATCGTCGGCAGCGACGACATCGGCGACGTCGCGGGCGAACTGTCGCACCGTGTCGAAATCGTTGCCGCCCTTGATCGGTGCCACCACGTGGAGCCCGCGCGAGCCGGTGGTCTGCACATAGGACACCAGGCCGAGGTCCTCCAGCACGTCTGCGGTCGTGCGCGCCGTCGCCTTCACCACGGCGAAATCGTTGTCGGACGGGTCGAGGTCGAAGATGAGGCGGTCCGGGGTGCGCAGGCTGTCACGCCGGGACAGCCACGCATGCACGATGACGCAGTTCTGGTTGGCGAGCCAGCGCAGCCCGTCGCGACGATCGACGGTGGGGTGTACGACGGTGCCGTCCTCCTTGGCCACTTTCGCGCGGCCCATCCAATCCGGCAACGAGTCCGCGAAGTCCTGCTGCACGAAGCCCTTCTGATCGATGCCCCGCGGGTATCGCCACAGCGTCAGCGGGCGCCCTTTCAGGTGCGGCACCATCGCCCCGGCGATCTGGGTGTAGTAGTCCACGAGATCGCCCTTGGTGATGCCGTCGGCGGGAAACAGCACCCGATCGGCGTGGGTGATCTCGACCTTGCCTGCCATCAGCGGCTCTCCCTAACGACTTCGCCGGGGCTTTTGTCGGTGCGCAGACCGACATACCGTGGGTGCCGCAGCTTTCCTTCGCGGGTCCACTCGCTGAATGCCACCTGCGCCACCGACGTAGGCGCCACCCAGTGTGCGCTCGCCTCCCTGATCTGTCCGCGGCTGATCGGCGTGCTGTCCCGCTCGCTGCGGGACAACCGCTTGTGCAGGCTGCGCAGAGTCGCCGTGTCGAAACCCGTGCCGACCTTGCCTGCGTACACCAGTTCGTCGCCGTCGTAGTAGCCGAGCAGCAGGGCGCCCAGCCCGACACGACTGCCCTTCGGGGCGGTGTAACCGACGATGACGAACTCCTGGTCGCGGCTGCATTTGAACTTCAGCCAGTTGGACGAACGTCGACCCTCATACGGCGCGTCGGCCCGTTTGGCGATGACGCCTTCGTCGCCGCGTCGGCACGCTGCCGTGTATGCGGCCGCACCGTCCTTGACCCGGTGCGTCGTGTAGCGCAGCGGATCGTCGAAGCGAAACACCTTTCGCAGCAACCGCTTACGGCATGTCAGCGGCGAATCGGTGGTAGATCTGCCATCCACGTGCATCAAATCGAACACGTAGTAGAACACCGAGATGCCGGTCGCCACGGCCTCTTCCGGCTTGGTGATGCCCAACCGGCCCTGTAGCCGCGCGAAGCTCGTGCGGCGCCCTTCGAATGCGACGATCTCGCCGTCGATGACGAACTTGGCGCACTTCTGTGCGGCGAGGGCCTCGACGATCTCGGGATAGCTGCCGTTGATTGACTGACGATTACGCGATAGCAGCCGCACCTTGGCGCCGTCGCGAAACGCCAGGCACCGCACCCCGTCGAGCTTGCGCTCGAAGATCCAGTCCGGGTCGGAGAACGGGTCGTCGGTCAGCGTCGCGAGGGTGGGAGAGCACCAGGTGGGCACCGCTGTCATGACAACTCATCGAGCGTGCGGCCTGTCACCACCGACTCCGGTTGGCTGCGTACGGGTTTCCTGCGGCCGTCGGCGTCGTCGTCGGACTTCTTGACCAGCAGCCAGGCCTCGTCCTTGCCGGTGCGGAAACGGGTCAGCGCGAACCCCCCGCGCAACTTCTTGCCATCCAGGCGGAAGGACAGATGGCCGCGCTCGAGTGCCTCGGCCATGGCGCGGTCGGCGTCGTTCATGTATGTGCCGCGATCCCAGACGATGACGCGACCCGCGCCGTATTCGCCTTCAGGGATGATGCCCTCGAAATCCTCGTAGGCCATCGGATGGTCCTCGGTGCGGCGCGCCATCCGCTTGTCCTCCGGATTGATCGAGGGGCCCCTCGGAACCGCCCATGAGGCGAGGACGCCGTCGATCTCCAGCCGGAAGTCGTAGTGGTCGGTGCTCGCAGCGTGGTGCTGGATGACGAAATGCGGGGCGGATCCACGGCGCCGCTTGGGCGACCGTCCCCGCGGCTCCGGGCTGCGCCCCGCCTGCCTCTTCTCGCGGTACTCCTCCAGGGCCATGCCTGCGGCATACCCGCAGCACGCTGGCTCTATGCGCCGCGCCAGGTGAGGGTCATGCCTGCCGCGCCAAGCCAGCGGGTCAGGTCGTAGTCGTGCCTGGACAGGCCGTCGACCGCGGCCACCGCCGTCTGGACCGCCTGTTCACCGTGTTCCGGGCTCAGTAGACCGTGGCGGACGGCGGTCAGCAGCTCGTCGACATCGGAGAGGTCGACCCCTTCACCGGTACGTACCACCAGGTCGAGGTAGTGGTCCTCGGAGTGCCAGGCCGACGGGCCGGGCGTGTATCGGCCGACGTCGAGGTAGTAGTCCTGGTCGCGCTCGTGGCCGGGGTTGAAGTGGAAGATCGTGGCGCGCAGGCGCAGCGACGGCAGCAGCCACGACTCCATGTAGTGGAACTGGGCGCGGCCGGGCGTGGGGCGGGCCATGTAGAGGCCCCATGGCTTGACCGTGTACTCGTCGACGGCCCGCACGATTCCCTTGGGATCGGTGTTGGTGCGTGCGACCAGGTCGAATTTCTCGTGCTTGGGAGCGTGAATATGCCAAGCATAGGGCTGCGGGAACAGCCGGTGTCGGTGCGTGGTTCTACGCTGTGAACATGGCTTTCGCTACCGAACACCCCGTATTGGCGCACTCCGAGTACCGCCCTGTCGAGGCGATGGTGCGCGCGGGCGGCCGGTTCGAGGTCGTCAGCGATTACGACCCTGCCGGTGACCAGCCCGCCGCGATCGACGACCTCGAGCGCCGCATCAGGGCGGGGGAGCGCGATGTGGTGCTGCTCGGGGCGACCGGCACCGGAAAGTCCGCCACCACCGCCTGGCTGGTGGAGCGGCTCCAGCGACCGACGCTGGTCATGGCGCCGAACAAGACGTTGGCTGCCCAGCTCGCCAATGAGCTTCGGGAAATGTTGCCGCACAACGCCGTTGAGTACTTCGTCTCGTACTACGACTACTACCAGCCCGAGGCGTACATCGCGCAGACCGACACCTACATCGAGAAGGACAGCTCGATCAACGACGACGTGGAGCGGCTCCGGCACTCCGCGACGTCGAGCCTGCTGTCGCGCCGTGACGTGGTGGTCGTCGCATCCGTGTCATGCATCTACGGCCTCGGCACACCGCAGTCCTACATGGACCGGTCGGTCGAGGTGACGGTCGGCGAGGAAATCCCTCGCGATGCGCTGCTGCGGCTGCTGGTCGACGTTCAGTACACCCGCAACGACATGGCCTTCACCCGCGGCTCCTTCCGGGTGCGCGGCGACACCGTCGAGATCATCCCGTCCTACGAAGAGCTCGCGGTGCGCATCGAGTTCTTCGGCGACGAGGTCGAGGCGCTGTACTACCTGCATCCACTGACCGGAGACGTCATCCGCAAGGTCGACTCGCTGCGGATCTTCCCGGCCACCCACTACGTCGCGGGGCCTGAGCGGATGGCGCACGCGATCTCCACGATCGAGCAGGAACTCGAGGAGCGGCTGGCCGAGCTGGAGGCGCAGGGCAAGCTGCTGGAGGCGCAGCGGCTGCGGATGCGGACCAACTACGACGTCGAGATGATGCGCCAGGTCGGCTTCTGCTCCGGCATCGAAAACTATTCGCGTCACATCGACGCGCGACCGGCCGGCTCGGCACCGGCCACGCTCCTGGACTACTTTCCGGAGGACTTCCTGCTCGTCATCGACGAGTCACATGTGACGGTGCCGCAGATCGGCGGCATGTACGAAGGCGATATCTCCCGTAAGCGCAACCTTGTCGACTACGGGTTCCGGCTGCCGTCGGCGATCGACAACCGACCGCTGACGTGGGAAGAGTTCGCCGACCGGATCGGGCAGACGGTGTACTTGTCGGCCACGCCGGGGCCGTACGAGCTCAGCCAGACCGGCGGGGAGTTCGTCGAACAGGTCATCCGGCCGACCGGCCTCGTCGACCCGCAGGTCGTGGTCAAGCCGACGAAGGGGCAGATCGACGACCTGATCGGCGAGATCCGCAAGCGCGTGGAGGCCGACGAGCGGGTGCTGGTCACGACGCTCACCAAGAAGATGGCCGAGGACCTTACCGACTACCTGTTGGAGATGGGGATCCGGACCCGGTATCTGCACTCCGAGGTCGACACGCTGCGGCGCGTGGAGCTGCTGCGTCAACTGCGGCTCGGCGAGTACGACGTGCTGGTCGGCATCAACCTGCTCCGCGAGGGCCTCGACCTGCCCGAGGTCTCGCTGGTGGCGATTCTGGACGCCGACAAAGAAGGCTTCCTGCGATCCCCGCGCAGCCTCATCCAGACCATCGGCCGTGCCGCCCGCAACGTGTCTGGTGAAGTGCACATGTACGCCGACACCATGACCGACTCGATGAAGCAGGCCATCGACGAGACCGAGCGCAGGCGCGCCAAGCAGACCGCGTACAACGAGGAGAACGGCATCGATCCGCAACCGCTGCGGAAGAAGATCGCCGACATCCTCGATCAGGTCTACCGCGAAGCCGACGACAGCGATGCTGTCGAAATCGGCGGGTCGGGCCGCAATGCGTCGCGAGGCCGCCGCGCGCAAGGGGAACCGGGTCGGGCGGTCAGCGCTGGCATCGTCGAGGGTCGCGACACCTCCAACATGCCGCGCGCAGAACTCGCCGATCTCATCAAGGATCTGACCGCACAGATGATGGCCGCCGCGCGCGATCTGCAGTTCGAGCTTGCGGCCCGGATCCGTGACGAGATCGCCGATTTGAAGCGTGAACTCCGCGGCATGGATGCGGCCGGCCTCAAATAGTTTGATCTCAACAGCGGTTGAGGTCATACGGTGTCTGATGTGACCGAGACCATGGCAACGAAGCCCGGCCGCTGGCGTGACTTGCTCGGCCGGGAAAGGCTCGGCACCGCCACTTTGTTGGCGGGCGGCGTTGGGCTGTACGCGACCAACGAATTCCTCACCATCAGCCTGTTGCCGAGCACCGTCGCCGAGATCGGCGGACAGCGGTTCTACGCGTGGGTCATCGCGGTCTACCTCGTCGGCTCGGTGGTCGCAGCCACCGCGGTCAACCCGCTCCTGGTCAGGTTCGGGCCGCGGGTGTCGTATCTGCTGACGTTGGCCCTCTTTTGCGCGGGCACGGTTGCCTGCGCTCTCGCGCCGAACATGGAACTGCTGCTTGTCGCCCGCACCCTGCAGGGCGCCGCGGGCGGAATGCTCGCAGGCCTCGGCTATGCGGTGATCAACTCGGCACTGCCGAACTGGCTGTGGACCAGGGCGTCGGCGTTGGTGTCGGCAATGTGGGGCGTGGCCGTCATCGTCGGTCCGGCTTTCGGCGGCATATTCGCCCAATTCGGTATCTGGCGTTGGGCTTTCGGCTCGCTGGCACTCATGACGGTTGCGATGGCCGCGCTCGTGCCCGGCGCGTTGCCGAAGCGGGAGGACTGCCGGCCGGAATCACTAGAGATCCCGCGGATCCCGCTGTGGTCGCTGCTGTTACTGGGCGCGGCCGCGCTGGCGATCAGCGTCGCGGGCGTTCAGCGTGCCGCCGCAGGGATGTTCGCGCTGCTCGCCCTCGCCGCGGCACTCGTCGGGCTGTTCGTGGCGGTGGATCGACGCGCGGGGGCGACGGTACTGCCGCGGGCGGCGTTCGCGCCCGGCCCGCTGAAGTGGATGTACGTCACCATCGGACTGCTGATGGCGGCCACCATGGTCGACATGTACGTGCCGCTGTTCGGTCAGCGGCTCGCGAACATGGCGCCCGCCGCGGCGGGATTTTTCGGTGCGGTGCTGGCGATCGGGTGGACGACCTCCGAGATCGCCAGCGCGTCTCTGAGCCGGACACGCACGATCGCCCGTCTCGTCGCCGCCGCGCCGGTCATCATGGCCATCGGCCTCGGGGTTGGCGCGCTGGTTCTCGGCGACGACGCCACGTGGCCGCGGGTTGTCGTCTGGGCAATCGGATTGTTCATCGCGGGCTCGGGGGTCGGCGTGGCCTGGCCGCATTTGTCGGCGTGGATCATGGGCGCGCTCGACGACCCGGTTGAGGCGGGCACCGCGGCCGCCGCCATCAACACCGTGCAGCTGATATGCGGTGCGTTCGGTGCCGGCCTGGCGGGGATCGTCGTGAACATGTCCGGCGGAGGCGACGCGAGTGCGGCTCGTTGGCTGTACATCGTTTTCACGGTGCTGGCGGCTTTTGGCTTCGTCGCCTCGTATCGCGCGACGCGGGGTCGCTAGTCGGGGTCTTCGTCCAGCTGGCGGATTGCGGTTACGCCGTCGACACCGGCCAGCACCGTCGGCGCGTGGAGAATGCCGTTGCCGACGAGCGTCAGCATGACCCCTACGGTTCCGGGTGTGGCGCCGAGCGTTTCTCCCGGCGTGTCGACCGTGAGCTCGGTGAGCTGCCACTGGCGCTGATCACATGCTCGCAGAAGTCGTGTCAGGACTCCGTGGCCTTCGTCGTAGGCGACATGCAGCCGAATGGCACCACTGAGTCGGGAACTGAGCCGCCGCGCCAACGGCAGGAATCCCACGACGACCAAGAAGTGCATGCCGGTCACCATGCAGGCGAGCAGAAGCAGCCCCGCGCCCGCGGCCATGCCGATCGCCGCGGATTCCCAGATCGCGGCCGCGGTCGTCAACCCGTGCACCGACCCGCGCCGGAAGATGATGATGCCTGCCCCGAGAAAGCCGATGCCGGAGACGATTTGGGCCGCGACACGGGACGGGTCGACGACGACGAGACCGGGCTGCAGAACGTCGGCGAAACCGTACTTGCTGACGAGGAGTATCAGGGCCGCCGCGGTACCGACGATGGTCTGTGTGCGAATCCCCGCGCTCTTGCCCTGCAATTCGCGCTCAAGGCCGATGAGCGCCGTCAAGCCGAATGCCACGAACAGCTCGACGATCTGACGGGTGCCCTGCCCCGGGCCGGCGAAGAACGGCGGGTCTGCTGCCAGCCAGAGATCCATGCGAACAAGCTAGCGCCGGACGTCAGGAGCAATCTTGTGGCGCGCCGTCGAGACATCGATTTGCTGACGCCGAAACTCGCGGCGTCGCCACAGCCACGTTTCAGTCGGCGGCACCGGCCGCCGCGTTATATTTTCTGCCAGCGCCGATGCGATGGGAGCCAGTGATGGCCGAAGATAATCAGCAGCCGATCGACGGTCGTCGGCAACAGTTTGCGCAAGACCGCCCGCTATACCTCGGCACCCTGGTCCAGTTCGCACTGCGCGTGGTGATCGTCGTCTTCGTCGCCGTCACCCTGCTGTGCGAGCCGCCGAGTCGGCATCAGTGGATCTGCGTGACCATCCTGGCTGCCTACGCCCTGATCGTCGGTTGCTGGGGCACATGGGCACTGCGGTCCGGATGGCGAGCAGCCGCCGCCAGCAGAACACGGGTGACCCTGCTGGTGCTGGCGGCCGATGTCGCGGTGCTTTCGGTCCTCTCGGTGTTGACGGGCTTCACCTCGCCTGAGGTCTGGACATCGGACCTGATGGCCGACGCCCTATTCCTGATCCCGTTGATCGCTGCAGCACAACTGGATCCGATCATCAACGCCGTGATGGCGGTTCCGACGGTGGCGGCGTTCTTCGTGACGTGCACGGTCACAAGAACGTTGAATGAAGAACCCTGGGCATCGATTCTGTTGAACACCTTTGTGCTGGCGGCGCTGTTCGCCGCGTCAGTCGCGGTGTCGCTCATCCAGCGGGACAGGGTCGGCATGATCGCCGACCTGGCTGCCCAACGAACGCAACTGCTGCAGGACATGCTCGGCCTGGAAAAGCGTGAGCGGCAAGCCATTTCCGAGCGATTGCACGACGGTGCCCTCCAGTACGTGCTCGTCGCGCGCCAGGACATGGATTACGTGCGGGACGGATCGTCTGACGCGGTGGATCGGGTGGACACGGCCCTCGTGGAGTGCTCGGGTCTGCTGCGCGACGTGGTGCGAGAACTGCACCCGGAAGTGCTTGCCCGGTCTGGACTGAAAGCAGCGATCGAAGCACTGGCGGGCAGCATCGGGGCCCGCAGCGGCCTGAAGGTCGAGGTGGACGCGCGAACGTGGCCCGACGGCGTGCGCACCGAAGCCGATCACGTGCTTTACGGTGCAGCGCGGGAAGCGTTGACCAACGTCCTCAAGCACGCGCGCGCCAAGAATGTCTGGGTGGAACTGGAGAGCGTGGATGGGCTGGCGACGCTGCGGATTGCCGACGACGGGGTCGGCATCTCGCAGGCGAAGGTCGCGCAAAGCCTCGAAGGCGGCCACATCGGGATGGCCTCCACCCGAACGAAGGTGTTGGCGGCCGACGGCCAATTCGATGTCCGGGCAACGTCGCCGGGAACCGAGGTCACCGTGTCCATTCCGCTGGAACCGGCCGCGACCGGCGACCGCGAAATCGCACTGGCTGCTGCTGCGCCGGCGTAGCGATCACCGCGAGCCAAACACTGTTCTGCGCTTTGGCGTTTGGGCATAGTCACATCGCGATGCGGGTGTGGCTGAGTGGATAGGCAGCGGCCTGCAAAGCCGTCAACACGGGTTCGAATCCCGTCACTCGCTCCAGGTTCTTCAGGTGTCAACGAATGTTTCGGGTTGTCGTTGCATCTAGTCGCGAACGGCAAAGATCGGCCATTTGTCGGGAACACCCCCCAATTCGTGGCTGCCGCGGTCGTCGAACGCGATCCGTGAGCCAAGGACGAGTGGCGGCATCACACCAGATACGAGCACCTCAGATGGTCCGGCCAAGCCCATGATGCGTGCGGCGACATGGACGGCGATGTCATGGATGTCACCGTCAACCATCTCGATTTCACCAGTGTGCAATCCGGCACGAATTTGTATACCAAGGTCTTTCACCACGTCTCGGATTGCACACGCACATTCAATTGCCCGTGCCGGCCCGTCGAACGACGCCAGCTGCCCGTCGCCAGTGAACTTCACGACGTTGCCCCGCCACGCAGTCACGTGGCGTTCGATGACGCGGTCATGCGCGGCAAGAACCGCGGTCCAGGCCTCGTCTCCTAACTGTGTGGCGCGTCGTGTCGATTCGACGATGTCAGTCAGCAGCACGGTCGACAGGACGCGGTTGGACGGTTTGGCGCCGCGTTCGCCGGTGAGGAATTGCTCCACCTCGTCGAGCACGGCGTCCGCATCGCCTGCGAACCACACGCTGTCATCGCCGTCGAACTCCACCGATCGCACATCGCGAATTTGGCGTGTCCAGAGCTCACGTCGCGGTCGCCGCTGCGGCGCAAAATCAGCGTCGGCGCCTGCACGCTCTTGAGTACAGGCCGCACGTCTGTGCGGGCGAAAATGTCAAACATCACACGCCAGTCGTCGGGTCCTCCGGCGAGGCGCTCACCACGCGCCCACAACGCCGCTTCGCCAGATCTCCTGCCCAGCTAGGTGCCTGGCGATCAAGGCTGCGCCCAGTACCGACGATGTCCGTGAAGCGGTCGAGGTAGTTCTCGAGCGCGGCGTCCGGAAGTCCGAACGATTGATCAGGGCCGGAGAGAAACCGTGCGAAGGGGCTCCACATCACCAGCGAACGCACCCGCTCGGGATGAGTGGCGGCCAGCAACATGGCTGGAAGCGCTGCTCCCGTCATGGCGAAGATCGACGCGCGGTCGATGGCGGCCGCATCGAGGACAGCGACCAACCCGTCGGCCCAGGACTGCATTGCAGGCCGGTCGCCGATCGGCAACTTATCCGAGCTGCCAGCTCCGAGAGGATCAGTCAAGATCAGGCGGCAGAAGCCGGCTAGTTGACGAAGCTTGGCGGCAACAGTGGGCTCATCCCAGAGCAGATCAATTGGGAACGCCATACGAGGAACGAAAAGAAGATCAGGTCCTTCAGCCCCCACGATCTGATAGGCGAATTCAAAGGGCCGTCCCGCGCGTAGCGTGTTTCGGGAACATTCAACCATGCCGTAAGCATGCACCGCCCTGCCGGATCGGCGCTTGCGACGCTGGAGTCGCAGACCATGTCACCCGAGGCTGGCGGCGACGCGGAGATCGGCGACAAGCGCGTCGAACGCCTTGTCCCGGTCTTCGGGCCGCCCGCGCAAAATGGCCGACGGGTGTACCGTCGCGACCAGCTGAGGATCGACGTCGAGGTCGACCTTGTCGTTGTCCGTCGGTAGCTGAAGCACATCACCGCGGTGTGCGGTCAGTCGAAAGTCGTTTCCCATCAAGGACTTTGCGGCGGTCGCCCCGAGCAGCACCACGACGTTCGGTGCGATGGCGTTGATTTCGGCGAGCAACCAAGGCTGACACGCAAGGACCTCGGTCCTGTTGGGGGTCTTGTGGATGCGCCGCTTGCCCCTCTGTTCGAACTTGAAATGCTTGACGGCATTGGTCACGTACACGCGGTCGCGGTCGATCCCGGCCGCGACGAGTGCCTTGTCCAACAGCCGACCCGCTGGGCCGACGAACGGCTCGCCCGCCTTGTCCTCCTGGTCGCCGGGTTGTTCGCCCACCATCATCAGCCACGCCTTGGCGGAGCCGGATCCGAAGACCGTCTGCGTCGCGTCGCGATACAGGTCGCAGCGCTGACACCCCTGCGCTTCTTTCGCCAGCGTTTTGAGAGCCGTCATGGACGGTCGGATACCCATCCTGTTGCCCGCATCACGTGTGGTGCGCAGAGGTGACATTGCTAGCCCTTTCGCGGCAAAGTGCCAGGACAATGCGGCTCACGCCGAGGATTACTCCCATCTTCGCCGGACAACGGGTTAGGGTCGTTCGTTGGCGGTGCAAACGACACTGGGAGGGTATGGATGAGCGGCTATCGGACCGTGGTGGTCGGCACGGACGGGTCGGATTCGTCGTTGCGTGCAGTGGACAAGGCCGGTCAAATCGCCGCGGGTTCGGACGCGAAGGTGATCGTGGCCACTGCGTACTTCCCTCAGAGCGAGGATCAGCGGGCTGCCGACGTCCTGAAAGACGAGGGCTACAAGATGTCCGGCAACGCCCCGATCTACGCCATCCTGCGGGAGGCACGGGATCGCGCGAAGGCTGCCGGGGCCAACGACGTCGAGGAAAAGGCGGTCGTTGGCGCACCGGTTGACGCCCTCGTCGACCTGGCCGAGGAAGTCAACGCCGATCTACTCATCGTCGGCAACGTCGGGCTCAGCACCATCGCAGGTCGACTGCTGGGCTCGGTACCTGCAAACGTGGCGCGGCGGTCCAAGACCGACGTGCTGATCGTTCACACCACGCCGTAATCCGCGGCGAAGCTCAGGTAGCCGACGCCTTCGCGATCTCGGCGATCGCCGCGTCCAGCGTTGCGTTGAATTCCTCGTCGCTCTGCTGAGCGGTCAGTCCCTCGGTGAGAGCGCGGGAAAAGCTGGCGATGACGCCGTGGTTGCGGGACAGCTTTTCGCACGCCTCGTCACGGCTGTATCCGCCCGACAGCGCCACAACGCGAACCACCCTGGGATGGTCGACGAGCTCCTTGTACAGGTTGTCGGTGTCAGGCAGCGTCAGCTTCAGCATGACCTTCTGGTCGTCGGGTAGCTGGTTCACCCCGTCTAGAAGACCCGCCTTGAGTTGATCTTCGGCCTCGGCCTTCTTCGGGCTGTGGATGTCGACCTCCGGCTCGATGATCGGCACCAGGCCCTTCGCGAGGACCTGAGCGCCGATCTCGAACTGTTGCGCCACGACGGCATCCAGGCCTGCACCGGGCAGCTTGATGACCGAGCGTTCCTTTGTGCCGAAGATGCCCTTGGCCACCGCACGGTCAAGTAAATCGTCGAGCCCGGGCATCGGCTTCATCGTCTGCGCGCCGTCCTTTTCATCGGCAAGGCCCTTGTCGATCTTGAGGAACGGCACGACGTTCTTGACGTTCCACAGGTAGTCGGCCGTCGGGCGCCCCTCGATCTCGCGATCCATCGTCTGCTCGAACAGGATCGCGCCCATGATGCGATCGCCGTTGAAGGCCGGGCTGGTGATGATCCGGGTCCGCATCTCGTGCACGAGGTCGAACATCTGCTCGTCGCCGGAGTAGGCGTCCTCGGGGATTCCGTAGAGCTTCAGCGCCTTGGGCGTACTGCCGCCACTCTGGTCCAGCGCGGCGATGAAGCCGGCGCCGGTCTGCGCCTTGTTGAACTGATCGTTGCTCATGGCTATTGCTTACCAGGTGGCGCAAGCCGCCATGGGCGCGAGTGGCTTTCCACCCTCGCTGCAGAACTTGGTGTCATCTCAAGATGCGGGTGAACTGCCTGATTGGGTGAATTCCATGCAGGTCGCGGTATGACGGCGGCTGGCGATCCCCGTCGTCTTTGATGCCGTACCCGATCGCGAGCTCCGCGCCGATCCACGTCTGACCGCTCTTGTCCATCAGCTCGGGGTCGTTGAAGAGCGCCCAGATGAGGTGCCCGGTCAATTCGGGAGTCTCGGCGATGTCGGCCAGGTGACCGAACTTCTCGGGATCGCTCGCGACGATGTCCTTGAAGCGTTCGGTCAGCAGCATGCCCATCCAGATCGACACCGCCGCGATGCCGAAGTCCTTGAAGTCGACGGCCATATCGGCGGCCATCTTGTCGACGCCCGCCTTGTGCACGCCGTACGACGGGCCGAACACATAATGGGCGGCGCCAGGGGCCGATGTGAAGACGACCAGCCCGCGGCGCTGCGGAAGCATCAGGGGCGCAGCGTAAACCGTGGCGACATAGCCGCTGCGAAGACCGACGTCGAGTGTGTCGATGACGTTGACGGGCTCCTCCCAGAACCGGGTCCTGCCCATCATCTCGTCGCGGATGATCGCGGCGTTGTTCACCAGGATGTCGAGGCGGCCCTGCTCGCGGTCGACCCGGTCGAAGAGGGCCTTCGTCTGCTCGTCGTCGGCATGATCGACGGCGACGGCGATGCCCTCGCCGCCCGCGGCGGTCACCAGCTCGGCGGTCTCATGAATCGTGCCTGCCAGCGGCGACTGGCCGGCCTTCTCGGTGCGGCCGGTGACATAGACCGTGCATCCGTGGCTGCCGAGCGCGTGGGCGATGCCGAGCCCAGCGCCGCGGCTGGCGCCGGTGACGACGGCGACCGTCTTGTCGGCCGCCATCACCAACCGCGCTCTTTCCATTCGTCGAGATGAGGGCGCTCGGCGCCCAGCGTCGTGTCGTCGCCGTGGCCGGGATACACCACCGTCGAGTCGCCGTACACGTCGAACACGCGGGTGGTGACGTCGCCGAGCAGCTTCTCGAAATCACCGTCCTTCCAGGTCTTGCCGACACCGCCGGGGAAGAGGCAGTCGCCGGTGAAGAGGTGCGTAGCGTCGTCGGCGCCGTCCAGTGCCAGGGCCACCGACCCGGGCGTATGCCCCTGCAGATGGATGACGTCGAAGGTCAGCGCGCCGATCTTGATGGTGTCGCCGTTGGCCAGAATTCGGTCCGGTTTCACCGGCAGCGGCTCGGCGTCGAGTTGATGCGCAGCCGTCGGCACTTTTGTCTGCTTGGCGACGTCCGCCAGCGCCAGCCAGTGGTCCTGATGCTGGTGGCTGGTGACGATGAGCGAGAGCTTCGGCGCGAACCGTTCGACCAGCTCGAGAAGAATCTCGGCGTCGTTGGCGGCGTCGATGAGTAGCGTTTCGCCGGTTTGGGAACACGTGACCAGGTAGGCGTTGTTGTCCATCGGGCCCACCGAGACCTTGACGATCGACGCCCGGGGAAGGTTGCGCCGAGCTGCGGTCTGGGGCTCCACATGTCCGGTGTAGTTATCGTCGATGACAGTCATGTTGCTCACGGTAACGGCCTTGGCTGGGGCTTGTCGTAGGTGGCACATAGCATGGTCCTGAACTATGTCGTGTGGGAGGGATTGGAAAGGACACAGTTGGCTGACCGCCTGATTGTGAAGGGTGCGCGGGAGCACAACCTGCGAAGCATCGACCTCGATCTACCTCGCGATGCGCTGATCGTTTTCACCGGTTTGTCCGGCTCCGGCAAATCGTCGCTGGCGTTCGACACCATCTTCGCCGAGGGTCAGCGGCGCTATGTCGAGTCGCTGTCGGCGTACGCCAGGCAGTTCCTCGGCCAGATGGACAAACCCGACGTCGACTTCATCGAGGGCCTGTCGCCCGCGGTCTCCATCGACCAGAAGTCCACCAACCGCAACCCGCGCTCGACGGTCGGCACCATCACCGAGGTCTACGACTATCTGCGGTTGCTGTACGCCAGGGCCGGCTCACCGCATTGCCCGGTGTGTGGCGAACGCATTGCGCGGCAGACTCCGCAGCAGATCGTCGACCAGGTCCTCGCGATGGACGAGGGCCTGCGGTTTCAGGTGCTCGCGCCGGTGGTGCGTACCCGCAAGGGGGAGTTCGTCGACCTGTTCGACAAGCTGAACTCCCAGGGCTACAGCCGAGTCCGGGTCGACGGCGTGGTGTATCCGCTCACCGACCCGCCGACCCTCAAGAAGCAGGAGAAGCACGACATCGAGGTGGTCGTCGACCGGCTGACGGTCAAGGCGTCCGCCAAGCAGCGATTGACCGACTCCGTGGAGACCGCGCTGAAACTGGCCGACGGAATCCTTGTGCTGGAGTTCGTCGACCGCGACGACGACCACCCGCATCGCGAGCAGCGGTTCTCCGAGAAGCTGGCCTGCCCCAACGGACACCCGCTCGCCGTCGACGACCTCGAACCGCGGTCGTTCTCGTTCAACTCGCCCTACGGCGCCTGCCTGGAGTGCACCGGCCTCGGCATCCGCAAGGAGGTCGACCCCGATCTGGTCGTCCCGGATCCGGAGCTCACCCTGGCCGAGGGTGCGGTGGCGCCGTGGTCGATGGGACAGACGGCCGAGTACTTCACCCGCATGCTGTCGGGGCTCGGCGATCAGCTCGGCTTCGACGTGGACACCCCGTGGAAGAAGCTGCCCGCCAGGGCGCGTAAGGCCATCCTCGAGGGCTGCGACCAGCAGGTGCACGTGCGGTACAAGAATCGCTACGGCCGAACCCGTTCGTACTACGCCGATTTCGAGGGCGTGATGGCGTTCCTGCAGCGGCGCATGGAGCAGACCGACTCCGAGCAGATGAAGGAGCGGTACGAGGGATTCATGCGCGACGTGCCGTGCCCCGAGTGCGACGGCACGAGGCTGAAGCCGGAAATTCTGGCCGTCACGCTGTCCGCGGGTAAGCACGGCAGAAAGTCCATCGCCGAAGTGGCCGAGCTGTCGATCGCCGACGCGTCGGATTTCCTCAACTCGCTGACGCTGGGCACACGCGAACAGGCCATCGCGGGTCAGGTGCTCAAGGAGATCCAGTCACGGCTGGGATTCCTGCTCGACGTCGGGCTGGAATACCTGTCGTTGTCACGGGCGGCGGCGACGCTTTCGGGCGGTGAGGCGCAACGGATTCGGCTGGCCACCCAGATCGGCTCCGGCCTGGTCGGGGTGCTCTATGTCCTTGACGAGCCGTCGATCGGCCTGCATCAGCGCGACAATCGCCGGCTGATCGAAACGCTGTTGCGCCTGAAAAGCCTTGGCAACACGCTGATCGTCGTCGAGCACGATCTCGACACGATCGCTCATGCCGACTGGGTGGTCGACATCGGTCCGCTGGCGGGAGAGCACGGCGGCCGCATCGTACACAGCGGCCCGTATGCAGAGCTGCTGCAGAACCGCGAATCCCTCACCGGCGCTTATCTTTCCGGTCGGGAGACCATCGACGTCCCCGCCATCCGGCGACCCACCGACCGCAAGCGGCAACTCACCGTCGTCGGCGCCAGGGAGCACAATCTGCGCGAGATCGATGTCTCGTTCCCGCTCGGCGTGCTGACCTCGGTCACCGGGGTGTCCGGGTCCGGTAAATCGACGCTCGTCAACGACATCCTCGCGTCGGTGCTGGCCAACAAGCTCAACGGCGCCCGCCATGTGCCCGGCAGACACACCCGGGTCAACGGTCTCGACCACGTCGACAAGCTTGTTCGGGTCGACCAGTCGCCGATCGGGCGCACGCCGCGGTCGAACCCCGCCACCTACACCGGCGTCTTCGACAAGATCCGCTCGCTGTTCGCCGCCACCACCGAGGCGAAGGTGCGCGGCTACCAGCCGGGCCGGTTCTCGTTCAACGTCAAAGGCGGCCGCTGCGAGGCGTGTTCGGGCGACGGCACCATCAAGATCGAGATGAACTTCCTGCCCGACGTGTATGTGCCGTGCGAAGTGTGCAACGGCGCCAGGTACAACCGGGAAACCCTCGAGGTGCACTACAAGGGCAAGACCGTCTCCGAAGTGCTCGATATGTCGATCGAGGACGCGGCCGAGTTCTTCAAGCCGATCAGCTCGATCCACCGGTATCTGCAGACGCTCGTCGATGTCGGCCTGGGCTATGTGCGGCTGGGGCAGCCGGCGCCGACGCTTTCCGGTGGTGAGGCGCAGCGCGTCAAGCTGGCCGCCGAGCTGCAGAAGAGGTCGACGGGCCGGACGGTCTACATCCTCGACGAGCCGACCACCGGCCTGCACTTCGAGGACATTCGCAAGCTGCTCAACGTGCTCAACGGCCTTGTCGACAAAGGCAATACGGTCATCGTCATCGAGCACAACCTCGACGTGATCAAGACGTCCGACTGGATCATCGACCTCGGCCCGGAGGGCGGATCGGCAGGCGGCGGCGTGGTCGCCGAGGGCTCGCCGGAGGACGTCGCGGCGGTGCCGGAAAGCTATACCGGCAAGTTCCTGGGTGAAGTGCTCGAGGTCCAGCCCGCCAAGACGACGCCGACGCGCCGTCGCCGCAAGGTCAGCGCGTAAGGTAAGTTCTCCTCAACTGAGAATGCCATTACCGGCTTTGATCGGCGAGGAGACGATGGCCAAAACGGTGGTGATCGGCGCATCGAGCGGGCTCGGGCGCTGCATAGGCGTGGGACTGGCGCAGCGAGGCGATCGGGTGGCCCTGCTCGCCCGTCGCCGTGAGCGCATCGAGAATGCCGCCAACGAGGCAGGCGCCGACGCCATCGCGATCGAATGCGACGTGACGGACGAGGCGTCGGTGCGGTCGGCCATCGGCGCAGCGGCCGACGCCCTCGGGGGCATCGACAACCTTGTCTACACACCGGCCATCGGCTCGGTCATGCGCCTCGTCGACACCGACGCCGAAACCTGGGCCCGCGTGTTCGCCACCAACGTGACCGGTGCTGCCGTCGCGACGGCAGCCGCCGTTCCGCATCTGACGGAGTCATCGGGCAAGGTGGTCTATTTGTCTTCGGACGCAGGCACTTTCGGCCCGCCATGGCCGGGGCTCGCCGCGTACGGCGTCAGCAAGGCTGCGCTGGAACGACTGATCGAGGCGTGGCGCGCCGAACATCCGGACATCGGGTTCACCAACCTCATCGTCGGCGAATGTGCAGGAGGGGACGGCGACTCGGCAACGGGTTTCAGCATGGGCTGGGACCGGGAGCTCACCGGGGAGTTCTATCCGCAGTGGATTTCGCGTGGCTGCATGCCAGGCCAGCTGATGCCGGTCGAGGACCTTGTCGAGGTGGTCCATACGATCCTGCGCACCAATGCGGCGACGTCGATGCCCGTCGTGGTCGCCCGCGGTGCGCCGTCGCCTAGTAACCGATAGAAGGAAGCCAGGACCCGTGCGGATCGCTGTAGAAGCCGATGCTCATCAAAGTCGACTGCTGCACCAGTCTCAGTCCGGAATCCAAGCACCAGGTCATGAGCCTGGTATTGCGTGATGGCACCAAAAAGCCAAGTCCTGCAATCATTTCAGCGGCTTGGAGAAGCGCGATGATGTCGTCGTCGGCCTCGCCGACCGCGTGCGACAGGTAACCACAGCCCGTCGCGTAGCCGGTTATCTGGCCTCCGCGCTCGACTACTCGTGCCGTACCTGCGCCGATCCAGCCGCTCAACTCACCGTGACGGTCGTGGCCGTGAACGCGCAGGCAAAGATCGTCGCAGGGTTTGAGGTCGTCGGCCGTGGCGGTGCGGACGTCACCGCTCGTCGTGCTCGCATTCTCGATGCTGCCCTGGAATACCGACAGCGGTTCACGCACGGCGAAACCGAGCTTGGCATACAGGGACAAGGACCGGTAGTTGTAGGCGGTCTGAACCAGGCGAACGCCACGGCTGTCGCGTTCCGCGCATCGGCGCAGAAGCGACTCCATCAACGCACGGCCGACGCCGCCCTCAGTGCCAGGATCGACGGTGACCGGACCGATTCCGACGATGTCACCCCGTTCGTCTTCGAACGCGCTGCCGACCACATTGCCGTGACGCTCGGCGACCAGGCCGCAGATGCCCTCGGTGCGCAGCATGGACTCCATCTGGATCGCGGTGAACTCCGGCGACTGCGGCTCGATGGGGAAGGCATGACGTCTCGCGAGCGATTCGAAGGCGGCGTACATGATGCGCGCGCACACGTCGGCGTCTCCCGGGGTGGCCGGCCTGATCACGACGTTTGTCATGGCGTCATCGTGGCCCGCGACAGTGGCGAAGGGAAGCGCGGGCTGATCCGCACCCCGTCCAGCCAGTCGGTCAGCTCCCCGGCGCACCGGATCAGCGCCTTGCGACCATCGCGGCCGATGTCGTCGAGAAGCCGCAACTCCACCCGTCCGTCGGCGTCCTGACCCCACCCGCCGACCACCCGGCCGTTCCACCAGGCCGTCGGCCCGGCGTTGCCGTTGGTGTCGAACACCTGGCTGCGGTGCTCGCCGAGATACCAGTCGCGGTCGAACCAGCCCATGGTGGTGACGTCCAGGCCGGGCAGCAGCGCGCCCCACCGGCCGGGATCGGGTTCCTTCTCCAGGTCGTCGGGCAGCGCGAAGCCCGGCGTCCCGTCGAGGTCGACCTCGACGGCCTCGACATCGCGCAGTGCATGCCGTGCCCAGGTCAACGTGTTGCCGAACCACCACTTGACATCCGTGACGGTGGCGGGCCCGAAGGTACGCAGCCAGGTGCGGACCAACGCCGCGCGGGCGGATTCCGGCGATACTGCGTCGCGCGACTCGGTGAGCCAATCCGCCGCCGTAGCCCATCGGGGTCGTGACGTCGTCCATGTGCCGTCGTTCGGGCCGCGCACGATGTCACCGCGCACCGACAACACGGTGAGCACGCGGGGGGACAGGGGAGTATCTCCGCCCCAACGCTTTCCGGGTGCGGGGTCATAGCTGCCCGCCAGTTCGGGCAGCGCCTCACGCAACTGCCGTGCGGTCATCGGCCCGTGTGCGCCGAGATGCGCCAGCACGGCATCACACGCGCGGTCCAGCCAGGCGTCCCCGTCGGCGGAGACGCCGGCTTTTTGCACATCGGCGACAAGCCTGCGGCGTTCGTTGCCTGCGACCCGGTCACTTGCCGCCGCCTGGATGACCGGGAGGTCATCGACGCCGATCACCCACAACGTGCGGCGCATCGCGAGGTGCTTGACGACAGTCCGCCGCTCGTACAGCGCGGCGTCGAGGTCGGCCACCGCGAAGGCCGGCCGCCGGGCCCAAAGGGTCAGATACGGGGTCGCGGGATCGGTGGCGTGCAGGCCGACGAGCGCCGCGACGGCGTCGTCGACCGAGGGAGCAGGCGCAGCGAGGAAGTGCCGTCGCGCAAGCCGTGCGCGCCGCTCGGCAGCTGTGAATGACCGCATCGCCTGCGAACCGTACCGTCGGCGCCCGACAAAGTTTGGGATCGGTAGCGTCGCGGCCCGCTTTGACTGCAGTTCGACGCCGCCATCGGGGCGACGCACGAACGAAGGGAACTACGACGATGAATCGAGTAGTCGCGGGAGCGATTGCGCTTGCCGCCGGCGCCGCCGTGCTGGTGGGGTGCTCGAATGACAAGGGTGCAGCGACCGCCACCGCAGGCGACACGCAGGTCGGCAGGAGTGGGGACACCCAGGTCAAGGTCGACGGCAACGACCTTGCCGGGCTCGACGTGAACTCGGTGACCTGCGTCAAGCAGGGCGGCAAGATCAACGTCGCCAGCGGTGCCATCGGCGGCCAGCAAGGCCTCGGCATCGTGATGACCGACGCCGCGAACCCGACCGTCGAGTCGCTGGGCATGGTGGTCGACGGCAATGCCCTCGCCGTCAGCAACATGGGAGGCATGAACAGCGGTTCCGCCGATGTGAAGGTCGACGGCAGCACCTACACCATCACCGGTGAAGCCACCGGCGCCGACATGAAGAACCCGATGGCCGGCATGATCACCAAACCGTTCACCGTGACGGTGACCTGCAAGTAGACGGCTGAAGCGGGCCGGCGGGCGTGCTCAGAGCGCCCGCCGCTTCCTAAGCTTGCGACATGACGATCCCAACCGATCTCGATCGGGCGCGTCAGCTGATCTTCGCCGCCAACGAGGAGGCGGCCAAGGAACTGCTGCTGTCGCTGGGTCCGCAGATCGAGGAGGCCGACCGCGACGATCTGATGCTGGAGGTCCTGGCCCAGCTGGGCGAGCTTTACCTGGTCCGCACCGCGTACGACGGTGTGCGGGAGGCCATCCGTCGCATCGACGAATGCCTGGGTGTCTACCGGTCGATCCGGGCAGGCACCGATCCCGAAGCCGCTGCGACGGCGACGATGCCGGACGACGAAATCGATCACATGCTGTGCAGGTACACCCGACGCGCCCAGTTCCTCCGGACGGGGCTTGCGGCCGCCGGTCACGGCGACCACGAAGGCGCCGAGCTGGCGCTGCTGGTCCTGTGTGACGACGGCTCCGGCGCCGCGTTTCCCGATCTGGCGGACGAGCACCGGTTCCTGATCACCTACGCGCAGATCTTCTGCGCAACCGCGCTATGCGACGACGATCTCCACGTGCAGTCGGTTCCGCTGTGGGACAAAGTGATCGAGGCCATCGACGAGTCCATGGATGGCGGCACATCTGCTGATCATCTGCTGGTCGTCGGCGCCACCGGGTACGGCAGGTTCTGCATCGAGACGGGCCGATTGTCCGAAGCCGAACCGTGGCTGCGACGAGCAGGGGCTCGCGCCGAGGCACACGAATGGGAACTCGCCACGGCGCGAACTCAACTCGAACGCGGCACAGCCGCATGGGCAGTGGGTGACAGGGCGCTGACCCAGGATCTGGTGCACGCCGCCTATCCGGCGATCGCCAAAGGCAACCGCGCGCATGACGTCTCGCGCAGCTGGCTCTACCTCGGGCTGATCAGCATCTCGGTCGGGGAGCTCGACGACGCCGACGAGCGTCTCGGGTACGCCGAACGGCACTGGCGCGAAGTCGAGAAGCCGCTGCACATTCACCGAGTTCTCCTGCAGCGCAGCTGGGTCGACATATTGCGCCGAGACTTCGGCGCCGCGGCTGAAAAGACCGCTCAGGCGCGCGAGCTCCTCGACTCCTGGCCGCGGCATAGTTGGCTGCAGTACGCGCGGCTCGACGACCATATGGGCAGCATTCTGCGCGCCGAAGCACTCGCCGACCCTGCGAACGCCTCGGCCAAGCTCGAACAGTCCGCCGAATGGAAAGTGCCCGCCGCACTGGCGGTCGACTCGGTGCGCCACGCAATCGTCGACGTCGACGCGCGAATGCGATGGGCCACCTTCGTGTCCGCACGAATTCTGGCAGGCGCATTCGCCGTCGCATGGGAGTGGGGAAACACCGAGCTTCTCAGCCAACTCATCGAATATCACAGTGCCCGAGGAGCTTTCAGCACCCAGCCGTCGGACAGCGCCACCGCCGAATGGATGGAGACCGCGACGGCGGCCGTTCCCGTCGAAGCCGCCGACGAGTATGCGCTCGTGGCGGCGGGATCGGCGTCGGTGGCCGTGGCAAGCGGATTGACCCGGCTTGGCCCTCTGCCGCCGCTGCGGATGGATCCCAATACGCCACCGCTCCTGAGCCGGTACCGCGGCTTGGCATTCGAGCGATACGGCCGCGACATCACCGCCGACGAGGTCGCCTGGTCGACGTGGCCATGACCGGTCCGCAGCGACAGACCATGGTTCTGCGATTCGCCGACGTCGGGGTCGCCACCTACGCCAGCCTACGCGTCGTCGGAGAGCCGGCACGAACGGTCACCTGGGTCGTCGAGGACGCGAATCTCATTGCGGCACTGGATCAACTCGCCGAGGCGCTGCCGGACCCGAAAGGTTCGGAAACGCAGCGCGACGCCGTCGAGCGAGCGATCTCATTTGGTCCCTTCTCCTCGCCATCCGCGGAACTCGCGATTGCCAGGGACCTCGGGTCGCGACTGCTCGCCGCGCAGGCGTGGCAGCTGCTGACCGACTGCGTCGCCTCACCGCGCGCCGCGCTGTTCATCTCGCCGAGCGCACGACTGGCTCGAGTCCCGTGGGGGGCTCTCGCGATGCCGGGCGACGACGGCTTCCGGCTGATGGATCTCGTTGACGTGCTGATGGCCGCGCCGCCGAACATCGTCAACGCACGGCGCGCGTCCATCGATTGGGACGGTCGACGGGACGGGCCCGCGCTGCTGGTCATCGACCCGCGAGTGCCGGGGCAACGACCGGACTCGCCGCTCGGCTCCGTTCTCGGCCGGCCGTCGCCGGACACCGCACTTTCCCGCCATTTCGGTGAGTTGATGCGGGGCAGGCCGGTTCTGCCGAGCGTCGCTACCTCTGTCGAGCTGTTCCGCCGCACCGACGCTGGACGCGCGTGGCTGGCGGCCCTGTTAGAGCAAGCGCCGAGCAGGTTGTTCTATGTGGGTCACGCGACGGCCGCCGACGGTGACGTCGGCCATGCCGACCGTGCCGCACTGCATCTGGCGGATGACCGCCCGTTGACCGCATCGGATCTGATGTCGGCAAAGCTGCCGTTTCCACCCCGCGTTGCCCTGCTGGCGTGCGCGTCTGGAGGCGATTATCAATTCGACGAGGCGACGGGTCTTGTGGCCGCGATGATCCTGTGCGGGTCGCAACTGGTGACGGCCACGCTGTGGTCACTACCCACCGCCGCAGGCTATCGACAGTTCGCCCCGGGCTCCGCCCCGCCGACCGTTGATCCGATGGCCGACGCGATCGTCGCCGTCGACTGGGCCCACGAGGAGCCCGACGCGGGCAGCGCCGTGAACCGTTGGCAGCGCGACCAGATGCGGCGGTGGCGCGACGGCGATGCCTCTGCCAGCCCCTTGTATTGGGCCGCGTTGGTGACCTTCGCCGTCGACGGCGCCCGCTGAGCCTCAGCGCTGCCCGGCGAAACCTTCGACAGGGAAGATGCCGGTACCAAAGCGGTTTCGTGTGCGGGGAACTGCCCACCTGCGGGTCGGCTGACCATCACGTGCAGCACGACCTCGCGGTGATCTTCGCGTGTTTCGCCGGTGGCCCGCATCCCGGTGACGACTCCCTGTGACCGGGTGCCGTGCCGGATGAGCTCCAACTGGTGTCCGGTCATCTGCCCCTTGCCGACGAGCATCTGGTCGAACGTGGCGCGTACCGCCAGCATGTCATCGGCAAGCGAAAGCCGTTCGCGCGCAGCGGGATCAAATGCGACCAGCAGCACGGCGCCCGGACGCAGCGCGGAAGCGATCGATTCGTCGCACAGCTTGCCGGTGAACCTCTGGCCCGTCACGCTCTCCACCTCCACCGTTACCACCTCTTCGATCGTCTGGACGGTGCCGACGCCGACGTCGGGTGTGGCGTCCGGGATGTCGGACGTCCGGAGGCGGGCGAGCAGCACAGTTGCCGCCACACCGATTCCGATAACGGCCAGGAAAGTGGGCAATAACGCGGTGGGCATGGCATCAGCGTCTGCTATCCCACCGGCTACCGAACCCAACTTTTCCGCTAGGCGATGAACGGAGGCACTTCTATCCTCTAGTGATGACCACGGGCGCCCCGACAGACACGGCTGTCGCCGTAGCGCGCCCCCGGCAAGCGGTCATCGACGCGGCGTGGCGAGCGATCGGGCCGGGCGTCGAGGTGCTCAGTGGCGACGACGGCGGCCCGTTGCGCCGCACGGTCAAGCGGATCATCGACCCGTTAGTGCTCCGTCTCCGGTCGAACACCCAGTTCTCGGCACCGTTCGTCGACGCCGACGTCGCCGCCGCGATTCACGAAGCCATCGTCGGACAGGGCCCGGCGCTGCGGGCCGCCGCGGCGTGGTTCGAGATTCTCAAACGCGAACGGCGCAGGCTGCGAATCACTACAGGGAACGCACAGGAGTTGTATTTTCCCGTCTGCTTCGAGCTGTCGATCACGAAAGGGGCCCCCGCCCAACGCGATCACGAAGCCGCGGCGACGGTGCTCGGTCAGATTCATGGCGAACGCGACCGCAACGCCATCGAGGTGCTGAACCGGTTTGTCGCCGATCAGCAGGTGATCGCGAAGCTCTCACAGCAACTCGAGCACAGCTGGCGCGATATCGCCGAAGGCACCGAGATCACCGGCCCGTTCCTCGCGGGGCTGACGACCGTCCTCGGCCCCGCCGACACCCACAACGCCGCGGTGGCGCGCAGGCGCGTGTGGTCGGCGCTGATCGCCGACGCGACGCCGTACAACCTTGGGGCCAAGGCGCACAGGACGCACTCAGGCCTGCCGTGGTCGATCGTCGATCTCGGATTGAGTTCCATTGAGCCGCAACAACCCCCGCCGATCATCGGTGGAACGTCTCGCGATCGCCCGTTGAACCGCGCGGTCGTCGACCGCGTGCGTGCCACGTTGCGGCGTGCGCTGGACCGGGACGAGCTGCCCGACGTGCCGCTGCTGTGCGCGGAGGAAGTCGACCGGTCGTGCGCGCCGTGGGGGCTGCTCGCCGAGGACAAGCAGGCGGCGATGATCGCGGGGATCGAGGTGTCGGTCGACCTCGCTCCGCTGGTGGAGACCGTAACCACCCGCTATCAACTCGCGGGCACGATCCAAGCGCGGCTGCGAAAGGAAGCTTATGTGCTCCACTCCCGCCGCTATCTCGCCGCGGGCGGCCCGATCCATCCGCGCCAGCAGCAGGTGATCGACGATCTCGCCGCATTCGCGCGGCCGTACCTGAGCCGCCTCTGGGCGCGACTGCACGGGCGTGACGTCTGGCAGGAGCCGTGCGACGACGTCGACGACCTGCGGGCACTGCTCGAGGGCGTCGCGCGATCGGTGAGCCTCGACCATCGTCAGCGGATCAAGGCGATGCTGCAGGTGGCGGGATGAAACTGGTCGCCGATTCTGGTCTGTGGAGCACCGGCCCGCCGGTCGCGCCGACTCCCTTGGTCGCAGTCCTGGAAGTCAGCGGCGCTGTGTTGTCCTGGGGTGTCGACGACGAGCCCAGCGCTGCGGCGATCGCCTTCACCGACCCGGCTCACGCCGACTGGCTTTGGCGGGTGCTCGGCGAGTCGGGTCACAGCGCAGTCGCGTCCGCGCTCGCGGGCCGTCAGCCGGACAGGGCACAGACCATCGAATTGGCCGGCGTGGGGCTGCAGCCGGGTTCGGTTGACGAGCTGCGCCGGTTGGCGATTGGCCATTGGCTGCGACGTTGGTGGCCCGCCAGCCATCGAGATGGCATCGTGGCGCTCGATCCCGCGGTGCTCGATGCGGAGATCGCCCTGCTGACCGCGGCCGCGCAGGACTTCTTCGCCGACGACACCTTCGATTCGGATGTGACGGGGCTGCTCTCGCCGCACGCCGCGGCGCTCGGTGCTCTCGTCCGGGACGGGGATCCACGCGTGGCGGAGTTGATAAGGGCCGCCGGCGAGCTCACTGACGATGTCGGCATCGCCATTGGCGAGCCGGCCCAGGCGATGCCGCGCCGCGACGATTATGCGCTCGCGGCGGGTTCGGACGGGCGCACGGGCATTGTCGGTGCGGTTGCACGCGGAACAAGCTCGCTCGACTGGGGCGGTGTTCCGCCCGGGATGTTCGACGCGGCGGAGAACACCATCGACTGGCGCGTCGAGGTGACCGACGCGGCGACGAACGCGGTTGTCACAGTGGCGCTGTCGGGGCCGGCCTCGCCGAGCGGCATCGCCGTGCGCCTGCACTCGGGCGATTTCAGCGGTGCGGGTGTTCTCGATGACGATGGCCGGGCCACCTTCCCGATTGTGGACGCGCAGCGCGTCCCCGTCACGGAATCGGTTGCGTGGAACCATGTCTGGCGGGCAGTCGCGGTGACAGTCGGTGTCGCCGTCGGCGAGTCGGTGGAATCGAGGGACCGGGTCCGTGATTTCGCGCGGTCGCGATTGGCCGAGCCCGGAGCAGACGCGTACCTCGCCGAGATCCTTGCAGCCGAGGCCGATTACTGAGCGTCGCGGTCCTCGCGACGCATCGACTCGCGAATCTGCTCCAGTCGTTCGGCGGCCGCGCGCTGGCGTTCCTCATACTGTTCCTCGACGGAGCGACCTTCTGGGGTCTCCGCGGCCAGCTCCGTCGCGCCGATCGCCGTCCCGTACCGCGTCTCGATCTTTTCCCGCACTGATTCGAAGGTCGGAACACCGTCGGGCGTGTAACCGGTATCGGCGGCCTCGGCCGGGGCCGGTGCCTCGTTGCCTGGCTCCGAGTCTGCCGGAGCCGGTTCGGGATTCGGTTCGTCGGGCATGCCGCAACGCTACTCCGCCGAGCTGTGGTGCCGGTCCCAAAGGCGCGCCATCTTCTCCCAGTAGACAAGCGTCAGCGCCATCTGCATCCCGCACGCCACTGCCGCGGGGACGGGCCGGTGGCGGGCGCTCGAGATGATGGCGGTCAGCGCGAACAGCGATGTGGCAGTGGTCAGGCCCCTGGCGGCTCGTACCGGCCCGGTCACCGAGAGTTCCTCGCCGAGGATCGCGCGGGTGGCCCAGGCCCGATCGTTGGCCGGCTTCGGGAAGATCACCGGGTTGGCGGCGAGCCACCCCGCCACCAGCGCGGCGTCACGTCGACGGCGCGTCCACGCGGGGACGAGCACCAGCGGTGTGCTCGCCCAGCGGGTCCATGCACTCCATGGACTCGAGTGCCGCGCGAACATCCACCGCCGAAACGTCGCGAGCGGAGACGAAAGGCCCACGCCCCCTTTCTACCTCGCGGCGGTCTGTTCGAATGACGGACCTACGGGACGAGTCGGGAACCGGGTTGGCGGCACGTCGGGGGTGTGAATCTGGCCCGCCAGCCAGGGGAGCGCCGCCGCGAAGGCGCGCGCCGCAAAAGGCCAATCGTGCTTGCCGGGTTGACTCACCACCGCACAGTCGATCCCCTTGGCCGAGCCCAACGCGCACAACGAGTTCGCCGCCCCGGCCTGGTCGTTCTTGTTGTGCGACGGGATCGTCGCCGTCGAGCCGTTGATGGCGAACCAGCCCGCCAGCCGTGAATAGGGGCCGTGGCGGTTGATGACGGTCGTCGGGTCGAACGCCGCCCAGGCGTTCTGGTTGCCGCCGAACAGCCTCGCGATCGTCTGCGCCTTATTGCCCGAGTTCGGCCCGATATCGCCTGCGATGTCCTCGAATGCGCTGAACATGTCGGGGTGCATGACCCCGAGGTCGACAGCACACGTGCCGCCCATCGACCAGCCGACCACGCCCCAGCTCGATCGGGCGGCGCTCACGCCGAAGTGTGACTCCATGAACGGCACAACGTCTTTGGTCAGGTGATCGGCCGAGTTGCCGCGGTTGCCGTTGACGCATTCGGTGTCGTTGTTGAACGCGCCACCGGGGTCGACGAATACGAACACGGGGGCGTTGCCGTGGTGTGCTGCGGCGAAGTCGTCGATCGTCTTGATTGCCTGACCGGTGCGCAGCCAGTCGGCGGGTGTGTTGAACTCGCCACCGATCATCATCACCGTCGGCAGTTTCGGCGGCGGGTTGGACGCATACCAGGCCGGCGGCAGGTACACCAGCTCGCCACGGTGCCGGAAACCCGACGCCTGGTCGCCGGTGTCGATCGCCACCACAGTGCCCTTCGGAGGAATCCTGCGCTGCATCTGCATAGCGGTGACGGTGACCTGGTCGGTCTCGTCGGGCAGCGGTCCCGCGGTCAGCTGGTTCCACGCGGTCTGGACGGTGGGGAAGTACCCGACCCACAGATTCAACGCGAGCGCGGCGGACACCAGCGTGAGCGGCACCGCCGCCAACGAGACACCGCGCCGCCACCACTTCGCGCTGCGCCAGCCGGCCAGCAGGACGGCTGCGGCGAAGCCAAAGAGCCCGATCCAGATCCACAGCGCACGGGGTGCGGGATTGTCGGACAGCCCCTGGGATGCCACGTACCAGTAGGCCGACGCGGCCACGGCGCCCCCGACGATCAGCGCCCACGGCAGCCAGCGCACCTGCCAGCCTCCGCTGCGCCGGCTGACAGCGGCGATCAACGCCAGGGCGGCGATGATCTGCACGGTCGCGGGAAGCCACCCGTGCATGAGGGAGATGTGCGTGCGAAACGGTTCGCCCAAGGTCACGGCCACATGGTGGCCCGCTTACCTTGTGGCTGGCTGTGAGTTTTACCTTGTGGCTGGCTGTGAATTGCCACCTATCGGGGTTTGGCCAGCGGAAAGGGCAGAGTCTCGCGGATGCTGCGGCCCGTGATCAACATGACAACGCGGTCCACACCCATGCCAAGGCCGCCGGTCGGAGGCATCGCGTACTCCATGGCCTGCAGAAAGTCCTCGTCGAGCTCCATCGCCTCGGGATCGCCACCGGACGCCAGCAGCGACTGTTCCTGCAGCCGTCTGCGTTGTTCCACAGGATCGGTGAGTTCGCTGTAGGCGGTGCCAAGCTCGACACCCCACGCGACGAGGTCCCAGCGCTCTGCGACGCCGGGGATGCTGCGGTGCGGCCGGGTCAGCGGCGACACCGACGTCGGGAAGTCCTTGTAGAACGTCGGCTCCTGGGTGCGGTCCTCGACCAGCCGCTCGTACAGCTCGAGCACGACCGCGCCCGCATCCCAGTGGGTGAGGTAGGGGATATCGGCGCCATCACACAACTTGCGCAGCGTCGACAGGTCGGACTCGGGCCCGATCTCCTCACCGAGCGCTTCCGACACCGCCCCGTGCACCGTCTTGACCGCCCAGTGTCCGGAGACGTCGATCTTCTGCATGGAGCCGTCGTCGCCGGGACGCAGGAACACCTGCTCGCCATTCGCGGCCACGGCCGCGTTCTGGATCAGCTCGCGGCAGCCATCGATCCAGACGTTGTAGTCGGCATGCGCCTGATACGCCTCGAGCAGAGTGAACTCTGGGTTGTGGCTGAAGTCGACGCCTTCGTTTCGGAACGCCCGGCCCAGCTCGAAGACGCGCTCGACCCCGCCGACGCACAGCCGCTTGAGGTAGAGCTCGGGAGCGATGCGCAGGTACAGATCGAGATCGTAGGCATTGATGTGGGTGAGGAACGGGCGCGCGTTCGCGCCGCCGTGAATCTGCTGCAGGATCGGGGTCTCGACCTCCAGAAACCCCTTGCCGACCAATGTTTCGCGGATGGCGTGCAGAACGCCGCTGCGGGCCCGGATGAGCTCGCGCGCCTCGGTGTTGATGGCGAGGTCGACGTAGCGGGCGCGCACCCGCGCCTCCTGGTCGGTGAGCCCCTTCCACTTGTCGGGCAGTGGGCGCAGACACTTGCCGATCATCCGCCAACTTTCCACGATCAGCGAGTGGATGCCGGACCTGCTCTTGCCCATCCTACCGGTCACCTCGATGAGGTCGCCCAGGTCGATGGAGCCGGTGAAGTCAGCGGTGTCGCCATTGTCCAACTGCGAATTATCAAGCAGCAGTTGAATTTCCCCGGACCAGTCGCGCAACTGGGCGAAGAGCACGCCGCCGTAATCGCGCATCCGCAGCACCCGGCCGGCCACCGTCACCGCGGTGTCGTCGGGGGCTTCGACCGCCGCGGCGACGGTATGGCTGGGTGACTGGCCGACGGGGTAGGCGTCCACCCCGCTGTCCTGCAAGCTCTTCAGCTTCGCCATCCGGACGCGCACCTGTTCTGGCAGGCGCGCCGCGTCGCCGTTCTCGGGCAGATCGGCCTTCAGATCGCTGAGGTCGGGTGCGCTGCCGTCGTGATGCAGCAGACCCGTCGCGACCAGATTCTCCGGCGCCGCGATGTGTTGCCCGGTGTGCTGTTCGCTTCGCCGCGAAAACGGCAGCACCACAAAGCCTTCGGCGATGACCGACGCGACGCCGACGCGCGGGACCAGCCGTGCGTCTTCGTAGCAGGCGTACCGGGGCACCCACTGGGGTTTGTACTTCATGTTCGAGCGGTACAGGGTCTCCAGCTGCCACCAGCGGGAGAAGAACACCAGCAGCGCGCGCCACAACCGGGCGATCGGGCCCGCCCCGAGTTGCGCGCCCTGCTCGAACGCCGATCGGAACATCGCGAAGTTCAGCGAAACACGGCTGACGCCAATGCCTTCCGATTGCTGTAGCAGTTCGGTGACCATGAATTCGATGGTGCCGTTCGGCGATTGCGGTGAGCGGCGCATGAGGTCGAGTGACACCCCGTTGTTGCCCCACGGGACGAGCGACAGCATGGCGACGACCTTGTCCTGGCCCTGTATCGCCTCGACCAGCAGGCAGTCCCCGTCGGCGGGGTCGCCCAGCCGGCCCAGCGCCATCGAGAAACCGCGTTCGCTCTCGGTGTCGCGCCACGCGTCGGCCCGCCTGATCACCTCGGCCATCTCGTCGGAGGACATGTCGCGGTGGCGACGCATCCGCACCGTCAGCCCGGCGCGCCGAGCCCGCGTCACCGCCTGACGAACCGCGCGCATGTCCGGTCCCGACAATCGGAAGCCGTCGGGATGCAGGATCGCTTCATCGCCGAGCTGCAGCGCGTTGAGTCCCGCCTCGTGGAACGCTTCGGCGCCCGCGGAACTCGCCCCCATGACGCCGGGCGCCCAGCCGTACTCCTGGCACAGCCCCAACCATGCCTCGATCGCCTGAGGCCATGCCTTGGGATCGCCGACCGGGTCGCCGCTGGCAAGGCAGACGCCCACCTCGACGCGGTAGGTGATGGCTGCGCGCCCGTTAGGCGCGAACACCGCGGCCTTGTCCCGCCTGGTGGCGAAGTAGCCGAGCGAGTCGTTCTTGCCGTACAGCTCCAGCAGGCCCCGGATCGCGGACTCGTCCTCTCCCGTCAGCGCATTCGCCGACCGCTGCGACCGGAACAGCTCGATCGCGGCGACCATCAGGGCCAACGCGCCGAACAGACCGAGCAGTGCGTTGACGAAGACATGCGGGTGCTGGCCTTCGAACGCGTTGGAGCCCACCCCGGCGAAGGCCACGACCCGGTTGACCGCATAAGCCAGCCGGTAATCGCGCTCCAGGGTGCCCGGGAAAAGTTCCAGCAGCCCCCAGCCGACAAGGATGCCGACGGCCATGCCGGCCACCAGTGTCACCGCCGCCTTGAACAGCGCGCCGCGGCGCACCTTCGCCCAGAACTCCTTGCGGGCGAGCACCAGGAAGACGACGGCGGCGACGTGGAAGGTCACCCCGATCATTTCGCCGGACTCTCTCATCCACGTCTCGCCGCGGTCGGCGATGTCGTAGATGTTCCACCCGATCGAGGCGACCATGTAGATGACGAGAATCCACCAGGCCAGCCGTTTGCGGGCCGCCAGCGCCGCGGCCAGTAGTGCCAGCACGAACGCCCAGGCGAAGCTGGTATCGGGGAAGTTGAAGATGTAGTCGTTGACGAATTCGCGTGGCTCCTTGATGAGCCACCGGATGCCCGGCGAGACACTGGCGACCAGCGACAGGGTCGCGATGATGCCGACGGTCCAGCCCGCGGCCACGGGAACCCACGAGTATCTGGATGTGGGCCGCGCCCGCGGAGGGCTAGTGAGGGTCATAGGCCGCGAGGATATTCGCTCATCCCTCGAAATGGGTGTGACAACTATCAGAGTCGGCCGGTGTATTTCTCGCCGGGACCACGCCCGGGCTCATCCGGAGCGGCACTCGATTCGCGAAACGCCAACTGCAGGCTCCGCAGGCCGTCGCGCAGCGGCCCGGCGTGCGGGCCGAGATACTCCGCCGCAGAGGTCACGAGCCCAGCCAGCGCGGTGATCAGCCTGCGCGCCTCGTCGAGGTCGCGGTGCGGGCTGTCGTCCGGGCTCTCCGCCGACAGGCCGAGTTTCTCCGCTGCCGCGCTCATCAACATCACTGCCGCACGGGTGATGACTTCCACCGCCGGAATTTCGGCCAGCTCACGGATGTTAGGAACCTCGGTCATGCCTGATAGACTGGCATGCGCGACCGTCCCGGCGTACGCCAGGGACAGCAAGTGGAGTCCCGCTCCCACCGTTGGCCACACCGGCTCAGCGGTCCGGTCACAGCCACCATACGGCGGCTGTCCTGGTCGGCTTCGGGCCCTGCTTCGAGCAGGGCCTTTGTGCTGATGGCGTGGGGTTCCTCGAAGTGGACAACCATAGGAGGCCCCATCAGCACTGAGACCCGCGTCAACGAGCGCATTCGAGTACCTGAAGTCCGCCTCATCGGACCAGGTGGCGAGCAGGTAGGAATCGTGCGCATCGAAGACGCTCTCCGCGTCGCCGTTGATGCCGACCTCGACCTTGTCGAAGTAGCCCCAGACGCCAAACCGCCGGTTTGCAAGATCATGGACTACGGCAAGTACAAATACGAGGCGGCTCAGAAAGCCCGCGAGTCTCGAAAGAACCAGCAGCAGACCGTCGTCAAGGAACAGAAGCTGCGTCCCAAGATCGACCCGCACGACTACGAGACCAAAAAGGGTCACGTGATCCGCTTCCTGGAGGCGGGGTCGAAGGTCAAGGTGACGATCATGTTCCGCGGACGCGAGCAGTCGCGGCCCGAACTGGGCTACCGGCTACTGCAGCGGTTGGGCGCCGACGTCGCCGATTACGGCTTCGTCGAGACGTCAGCCAAGCAGGACGGCCGCAACATGACGATGGTGCTGGCCCCGCACCGCGGCGCGAAGACTCGCGCCAAGGCGGCGCAACAAGCAGAGGCTCCAAGGGAGCGGCCGGCCCCCGAAGAGCCAGACGTATCGCAGAACTGAACAAGCAAAACCAAAGGACACGACAAGACATGCCCAAGGCGAAATCCCACAGCGGCGCCTCGAAGCGGTTCCGCCGCACTGGAACCGGAAAGATCGTCCGAGAGAAGGCCAACCGCAGGCACCTGCTCGAGTACAAGCCGAGCACCCGCACCCGCCGCCTGGAAGGGCGCACCGAGGTGTCCGCGAACGACAAGAAGCGCATCAAGAAGCTGCTGAACGGCTGACTTCCGCGCACCACTGACCTTTTAGCCCGAACGAGAATAGGAACACCCTCATGGCACGCGTAAAGCGCGCAGTCAACGCCCAGAAGAAGCGGCGCACAGTACTCAAGGCCTCCAAGGGGTACCGCGGCCAACGGTCCCGGCTGTATCGCAAAGCCAAAGAGCAGCAGCTGCATTCACTGACGTATGCCTACCGTGACCGGCGTGCCCGCAAGGGCGAGTTCCGCAAGTTGTGGATCTCCCGGATCAATGCCGCGGCCCGCGCCAACGACATCACCTACAACCGGCTGATTCAGGGCCTGAAGGCCGCCGGTGTCGAGGTGGACCGCAAGAATCTCGCCGAGATCGCCGTGAGCGATCCCGCCGCCTTCACTGCGTTGGTCGAGGTCGCCAAGGGTGCGCTGCCCGAGGACTTGAACGCGCCGTCCGGCGAGGCTGCCTGACGCTCACCGAGCGCTCTGCCCGGGTGGCGGCGGCGGTCAAGCTGCATCGCCACGTCGGGCGGCGCCGTGCCTCACGCTTCCTCGCCGAAGGACCCAACCTCGTCGAGGGGGCGCTGCGACGAGATCTCGTGATCGAGGTCTTCGTCACCGAAGATGCACTGATCCGCTTCGAGTCGATGCTCGGCGATGTCCCCGTTCACCTGGTGACGGAGCGTGCGGCAAAAGCTCTGTCGGACACCGTCACACCGGTCGGCCTCGTGGCCGTCTGCGAAGCACCGTCGACGAGTCTGTCCGGCGTGCTGGCGGACCGGCCGAAGCTGGTCGCGGTCGCCGCAGGGATTTCGGAGCCCGGCAACGCGGGCACGCTGATCCGGATCGCCGACGCGATGGGCGCCGATGCCGTCGTCCTCGCCGGCCACAGCGTCGACCCGTACAACGGGAAATGCCTGCGCGCGTCGGCGGGCAGCATCTTCGCCATCCCGGTGGTGGCCGAACCCGATGCCACACAAGCCGTTTCCGCCCTTTCCGACGGGGGGCTGCGCGTGCTGGCCACCACCCTCGACGGCGATCTGAGCCTGGACGATGCGGATCTGTCGGGGCCGACGGCGTGGCTGTTCGGGCCCGAATCGCACGGTTTGCCCGCGGAGTTGACAGAGATGGCCGCGGACCGGATCCGGATCCCGATGGCCGGCGGCGCTGAGAGCCTCAATGTGGCGGCGGCCGCCGCGATCTGCCTCTACCAGAGTGCGAAGGCGCTCCGCGGCTCGATCTAGGAGAGCAGGCCCCTTGCCACGTGGGTGATCTGGACCTCGTTGCTTCCCGCGTAGATCATCAGCGATTTCGCATCGCGGGCAAGCTGTTCCACGCGGTATTCGGTCATGTAACCGTTACCGCCGAACAACTGCACGGCGTCCATCGCCACGTCCGTCGCGGCCTGCGAGCAGTACCACTTGATCGCCGACGCCTCGGGCAGCGAGATCTGAGTGCCGGTCTGCGCCGCCTCGATGACCCGAAATAGCATGTTGCGCACGTTGATTCGGGCCAATTCCATGCTCGCCAGCTTGAGCTGGATTAGCTGGAACTGGGCGATCTCCTGACCCCACAGCGTGCGATTCTTCGCGTAGTCCACGCACAATCGCAGGCATTCCTCGATGACACCGAGCGCCATGGCGGCCACCCCGATGCGCTCGGTGGAGAAGTTCGACCGCGCGCTGTCGCGTCCATCGCCCGCGGAGCTGTTCTCGGTCTCACCGAGCAGCCGGTCGCGGCCGAGCCGGACGTTGTTGAAGAACAGCTCGCCGGTACGGGAACTGTGAATGCCCATCTTGCGGAACGGTTTCGACTGAATGAAGCCCTCCATGCCGCGGTCGAGCACGAAGGTCAGCACCTTGCGATCGCGTTTGTCGGCTCCATCGCCCTCGTCGAGCTTGGCGTAGACCACCACCACATCGGCGTCGGGCCCGTTGGTGATGAACGTCTTCTGCCCGTTGAGGATGTAGTCGTCGCCGTCCCGCACCACGTAGGATTTCATTCCGCCGAAGGCATCCGAGCCGGAGTCGGGCTCGGTGATCGCCCACGCGCCCACCTTTTCGTACGTCACCAGGCCCGGCAGCCACCGCTCCTGCTGCGCCAGCGTGCCGCGGCCGGCGATGGTCGGCACCGTCAGCCCCAGGCTGACACCCATGCCGGTCACCACGCCCATGCACACCCGGCACAACTCGCTGACGACGACGAAGCCCATGCCTGCCTGGCCGTCGCCGAACATGCCGCCGCCTGATGAACCGCCGTCGGACTTCGGAGTGCCCTCGCGTAGTCGGGCCAGCCGCTTCTCCAGTGTCTCGCGGGCGAGTGCGTCGATGCCGAAGGTGGCGAACAGCTTGCGGATGATGGGGTAGGGCTCCATGTCGCCGCTTTCCAGCGCGTCGACGTGAGGTCGGACCTCTTTGTCCACGAACTGCCGGACGGCGTCGCGGACGGCGACGTCGATCTCAGACCATTCGAGCATGGCGACAGCCTAGGCTGCTGTGCTGCGACCGCGCGCCGGGCGTAGGCCGGCGAGCGAGAAGGTCGTGTGCACAAGGGAGCCCGCGCGGTCAAGCAGACTCTTGCGCCGTGGCACGTAATGCATGGGAAGTTCTCTGCGGTCCCGTGGCGGCGCCACGAACGACGGCGCTTCGACCAGCGGGGCGTCCTCGGCCGCTCGCCCGGATGCGCGGCGGTAGGCGGCGAGTGCGCGGGGGTGCAGCCGAATCTCGTCGGGCACAACGACAAACGCCATTTCGACCAGCTTGCCGAACAACCGCAGCAGAACTTCGTCGCCGGCGCTCCAGCGCATGCCTGCCTTCTCGCGAACGACCGGGTCGAACAGCCCGGCAGCGATCCAGCGCTGTCCGGCGACCATCGGCCGGAAGATCTGGTCCCAGATCGGCGTCGGCATCAGTACGAACCATGGTTTCGGGATCCGGATCGAGAAGATGTCCATTGTGGCGCGGTTGATCTCCAGCTCGTCGCTGCAGACCCGGTCCCAGTATTCGCAGAACTCCTCCCACGATTTCGGCACCGGTCGCATGCTCATCCCGTATTGCGCGTACCACTGCACGTGCTCGTCGAAGAGTTGACGCTTCTCGGATTCGGTCAGCCCGCCGCAGAAGTATTCGGCCACCTTGATCACCAGCATGAAAAAGGTGGCATGCGCCCAGTAGAAGGTGTCCGGGTTCAGCGCGTGGTAACGCCGCCCTGTGGCGTCGACGCCCTTGATCGTGGTGTGGAACTCCTTGATTTGCTGCCCGGTCCTTGCGGCCCGGTTCCCGTCGTAGACGACGCCCATGATCGGGTAGACGGATCGTGCGACGCGCTGCAGCGGCTCGCGAAGCAGGATCGAATGCTCCTCGACGGCCGCGCCGAGCTCGGGGTACATGTTCTGCAGCGCGCCGATCCAGACACCCATCATTCCGGTGCGCAGGTCGCCGAAGTATTTCCAGGTCAGGGAGTCCGGACCGAGGGGATCGGCTCGGTTTATTCGCCTCGGCCTCGAGGTGGCGGTCACAAACTCTCAAGATAATGTTGACAACGCGTGTTGTCCATCATTTCGGGGCCGCGTCGTGCGCGTGTTGCCCGACGAAACGACGGGCATCTAATCTTGCGCCATGGAGGTCGAATCGTTGGACGAACGATCCGGCACGTCACCTCGACCGCGGGAATGGCTGCGAAGCACCAACCACAGTCCCGGGGTGGTCGGGTTCATTCGGCGCGCTCGCCGGGCGCTGCCAGGCGATCCCGACTTCGGAGATCCGTTGTCCGCGGCCGGTGTTGGCGGCCCGAGTGCAGCCGCCCGCGCAGCCGATCGACTGCTGCAGCGCGACGCCGCATCACGCGAGGTCAGCCTGGCCGGCCTGCAGGTGTGGCAGGCCCTCACCGAGCGAGTCTCCGGCCGGCCCGCCAATCCCGAGGTGACGCTGGTCTTTACAGACCTGGTCGGGTTTTCCTCGTGGGCGTTGGAGGCAGGCGACGACGCCACACTCAAGCTGCTGCGGCGGGTCGCTCAGGTTGTTGAACCACCGCTGCTGGAGGCCGGTGGCCACATCGTCAAGAGAATGGGCGACGGCACCATGGCGGTCTTCGCGGATCCCGCCACCGCCGTCCTCGCCGTGCGCTTGGGGCTCGACGCGGTGAAAGACGTTGAGGTGGACGGTTATACGCCGCGGATGCGCGCCGGTGTGCACACCGGGCGACCGCAACGGATCGGCTCGGATTGGCTGGGCGTCGACGTCAATATCGCGGCACGGGTGATGGAGAAGGCCACCAGGGGCGGGCTGATCGTTTCGCAGGCCACCATGGACCGGATTTCACCAGAGGATTTCGACGCGCTGGGGCTCTCCGCCAAGCGGATACGCAAACAAGTGTTTTCGTCGAAGCAGGACGGCGTCCCCGCCGATCTCGACATGTTTCGGGTGAAAACTCGCAGAGAGTTGTCAGGCGACGACGAGGAGAACGACGATATCGCCGACGCATAGTGGTCGGTGAGATGTTGCTCGGATGTGCGAAAGGGCTGGCCCGCATCCGCGTCACAGTCGCCTACGCCGCGATTCTGACCGGTGTGACGGCCGCGTTGGCGCTGCTCGGACCGCGGGCACAGGGGCGGGTGATCAGCCACGCCAGCACCAACCTGCACAACCTCAGCCACGGACACATAGGCACCCTGTTCGTCAGCGCGTTCGTCATCGAGGCCGGGCCGATCTACGTGTGGTTGCCCGGCCTGATGTGCCTGATGGCCACCGCTGAGCTGGTCTGGCGCAGCGGCAGGTTGCTGATCGCTCCGCGGTCGGCCACATCGGAGCCACGCTGCTCGTCGCTGTCGGCCTCACCGCCGCGGTCGAGCTCGGCTGGCTGTCGGCCGACGTGACCCGCGCCACGGACGTCGGAATGAGTTATGGCGCCTCTGCCGTGCTCGGATCCATCACCGGGGCGATACCGCGCCGGTGGCGGCCCGCATGGACCGGTTGGTGGCTGGCCGTCGCGGTGGCGGTGGTCGTCGTCGGCACGGACTTCACCGACGCCGGTCACGCCGTTGCGCTGGTGCTCGGCATGCTCGCCTCAACGCGCTTCGGGCGACCCGCGACCTGGACGCCTGTGCGGTGTCTGCTGCTAGTGGTGGCATTCGGCTTCGGCTATCTGATGCTGGCCAACACCGGGCTGTCGCTGGTCGTGGCCGCCGGGCTCGGTGCGGTCGGGGCGCTGATCGCGGAGGTGGCGGTCGGCCGCAGGATGCGTCGCAGACCGTCACCGCATCCCGTCGACACCGAATGTGCGTTGACGCCGGGCATCGCGTGACGCCGCTCTCATTTGCGAATCACCTATGATCGCCGGGTGGCTGATCAGCCCATAGATTTGTCGGACGAAGCGCTGGCCAAGGTCGTCAGCGCGGCCCGGCATGCCTTCGATCTGGCTTGCGACCTCGACGCTCTGGCCCGCGCCAAGACCGAGCACCTGGGTGACCGCTCACCGATCGCGCTGGCCCGCCAGTCGCTGGGTTCGCTGGCCAAGATGGATCGGGCCGATGCGGGCAAGCGGGTCAACATGGCACGCGCGGACGTGCAGCGCAGTTACGACGAGCGCCTCGAGGCGCTGCGGGCCGAACGTGACGCCGCCGTGCTCGTGGCCGAGCGCATCGACGTGACGCTGCCGTCGAGCCGTCAGCCGCTGGGTGCCCGCCACCCGATCACGATCCTCGCCGACCACATCGCCGACACGTTCGTCGCAATGGGCTGGGAGCTGGCCGAAGGCCCCGAGGTCGAGACGGAGCAGTTCAACTTCGACGCGCTGAACTTCCCGCCTGACCACCCGGCGCGCAGCGAGCAGGACACGTTCTACATCGCGCCGGACGAGTCGCGGCAGGTGCTTCGTACCCACACGTCGCCGGTGCAGATCCGCGCGCTGCTCGAGCGTGACCTGCCGGTCTACATCATCTCGATCGGACGCACCTTCCGCACTGACGAACTGGACGCCACCCACACCCCGGTCTTTCACCAGGTCGAAGGCCTTGCGGTGGACAAGGGGCTGACCATGGCTCACCTGCGCGGCACGCTCGACGCGTTCGCACGCTCGGAGTTCGGGCCGCAGGGCCGCACCCGGTTCCGCCCGCACTTCTTCCCGTTCACCGAGCCGTCCGCCGAGGTCGACGTGTGGTTCGAGAACAAGAAGGGCGGCCCGGGCTTCGTGGAATGGGGCGGCTGCGGAATGGTCAATCCAAATGTGCTGCGCGCCTGCGGCATTGACCCGGAGATCTATTCCGGCTTCGCCTTCGGCATGGGGCTGGAGCGCACACTGCAGTTCCGCAACGGCATCCCGGACATGCGCGACATGGTCGAGGGCGACGTGCGGTTCTCGCTGCCGTTCGGAGTCGGCGCCTGATGCGACTTCCCTACAGCTGGCTGCGGGAGGTCGTCGCTGCAGGCTCACCCGGATGGGACGTACCCGTCGATGAGCTCGAGCAGACGCTGATCCGCATCGGACACGAGGTCGAGGAGATCATTCCCGTCGGCCCGGTCAGCGGTCCGCTGACCGTCGGCCGGGTGCTCGAAATCGAGGAGCTCACCGAGTTCAAGAAGCCGATCCGTGCGGTCAAGGTGGACGTCGGTGAGGCCGAACCCCGCGACATCGTCTGCGGTGCAACCAACTTCGCCGTCGACGATCTCGTCGTCGTCGCGCGGCCCGGGACCACACTCCCTGGCGACTTCACGATCACGGCGCGCAAGACGTACGGTCGCACGTCCGACGGCATGATCTGCTCGACGGCCGAGCTCAACCTGGGCACCGACCACTCCGGAATCCTCGTGCTGCCGCCGGGAACAGCCGAGCCTGGCACTCCGGCCGCCGATGTACTCGGCCTCAACGACACAGTTTTTCACCTTGCGGTCACGCCGGACCGTGGCTACTGCCTTTCGGTGCGGGGTATGGCGCGCGAGATCGCCAACGCCTACGACCTCGACTATGTCGACCCGGCCGACGTCGCACCGCTGCCCGCGCAAGGCGACGCATTGCCGGTGACCATCGAACCAGGCACGGGGGTCCTGCGCTTCGGGTTGCGGCCCGTCATCGGAATCGATCCGGCGGCGGTATCGCCGTGGTGGATGCAGCGACGGCTCCTGCTGAGCGGCATCAGGGCGATTTCGCCTGCCGTCGACGTGACGAACTACGTGATGCTCGAGCTCGGCCATCCGATGCACGCCCACGACCGCAGCCTGATCACCGGCGGCTTTCGGGTGCGGTTCGCCGAGCCGGGGGAGACTGTCGTCACGCTCGATGGCATCGAGCGCAAGCTCGATACCGGCGATGTGCTCATCGTCGACGACGTCGCGACCGCGGCGATCGGCGGTGTGATGGGTGCAGGCACCACCGAGGTCCGCGACACCACCATCGACGTGTTGTTGGAGGCCGCCGTGTGGGACCCGGCGGCGGTATCACGCACCCAGCGGCGGTTGCATCTTCCCAGCGAGGCGGCCCGTCGCTATGAACGCGGCGTCGACCCGGCCGTATCGGTGGCCGCGCTGGACAGGTGCGCGACATTGCTCGCCGAAATCGCCAGTGGCACAGTCGAATCCACTTTGACCGACTGGCGTGGCGACCCGCCGCGCGATCACTGGTCACAGCCTCCGGTCAGCATGGCCGCTGACCTGCCCGACCGCACTGCGGGGATCGATTACCCCGACGGCACCACACGCCGCAGGCTGACGCAGATCGGCGCCGACGTGACCGTCGACGGGGATCGGGTGACTGCGACACCACCCAGCTGGCGACCCGACCTGAAACAGCCCGCAGATCTCGTCGAGGAGGTGTTGCGGCTGGAGGGCCTCGAGCTCATCCCGTCGGTACTGCCGCAGGCGCCCGCGGGGCGTGGCCTGACCGCGGAGCAGAAGCGACGGCGCGCGATTGGGAAGTCGTTGGCGCTCAACGGGTATGTCGAGATCCTGCCGACTGTGTTTTTGCCCGCAGGGATATTCGACCAGTGGGGTCTGCCGGCCGACGACCCGCGCCGCACCACCACCCATGTGCTCAACCCACTCGAGTCCGACCGGCCCGAACTGGCCACAACGCTTCTGCCCGGCATGTTCGAATCCCTGAGCCGCAATGTGTCAAGGGGTTTTGTGGATGCCGCGCTGTTCTCGATCGAGCAGGTCGTCGAGCCGACATCGAAAACTCGTGCGGTCGAACTGATTCCGACCGACCGCCGCCCCACCGACGACGAGATCGCCGCACTCGATGCGTCGCTGCCGCGCCAGCACCAGCACGTCGGTGTGGTGTTGGCCGGGCTGCGTGAGCCCCCGGGCCCATGGGGACCCGGCCGCCCGGTCGAGGCAGGCGACGCGTTCGAGGCGGTGCGGATTGTCGGCCGTGCCGCCGGGATCGAGCTGACGCTGCGGCCGGCGCAGTATCTGCCCTGGCATCCGGGCCGCTGCGCCGAGGTGCTGGTCGGCGACACCGTCATCGGGCATGCGGGCCAGCTGCATCCCGCGGTCATCGAGCGATCCGGCTTGCCGAAGGGCACCTGCGCTGCCGAGCTGAACCTGGACGCGATACCGATCACCGAGGCACTGCCCGCGCCGGCGGTGTCGCCGTTCCCGGCGGTGTTCCAGGATGTGGCGTTGATCGTCGGCGACGACGTCGCCGCACAGAGTGTTGTCGAGGCGGTGCGCGACGGCGCGGGCGAGCTGCTCGAGGATGTCCGACTGTTCGACGTGTACACCGGCCCGCAGATCGGTGAGGGCCGCAAGTCGCTGGCGCTTGCGCTGCGGTTCCGCGCCGCTGATCGGACGCTGACCGAGGACGAGGCCAGCGCGGCCCGCGATGCGGCGGTGGCCAACGCCGCGCAGCAAGTCGGGGCCGAGCAGCGACGCTGACCCGTGGACACCACGGATTCGATCGTCTTCACACGAAAGTGCCTCGAAGAAATGTTGTCGGTGATATTCCTTGTGCCCCTTGGAGTTCTCTGCCTGATCGGCAGTCCCATCGCGTTCGTCACACTGATCCAAGAGGGACACCACCCGCTGGCGCTGGCAGCGTCTGCGATCCTGGCATTTGCGCCACTGATGTTGTTCGGATCGGGCATGGTGATGATCACCCTGTTCGTCGACCGGAAACTCGCCGTGTCGCGGGAAGCAATCCGGGTGCACCGCTGGATCGGCGGCAATAGGACCATCGACATCAGCGCGCTCGAGCACATCGTGCTGTACGGAAATCCGGCCCAGTTGTTCTTCCTGCCGAACGTCGGAAGGCCACTGCTGACCGTTCATCCAGAAGACTTCCCCGTGGAAATGCCCGCCGCGATCGGTGAGCACCTGCGGATGCCGGTCGAACGCTTGGGTGACGTCGACATCGATCAGCTGCGTGAGAAGTATCCCTACAACGACTGGTCAGGCGTTACTAGGCGCCAGAGCTCGTGAACGCGGAGGGCGCAGTTGAGAGATGCTGTTCCAGCAGCGGAACAAGCGTTCCGGCAATGACATCGCGGGACGTCGCACCCGGCCCGTCGCGATGACGCCCCGGCGACGCAGCAGCTCTTTGCGTATCGACAGACCCACCCTGAGTTGTCCTTCGAAGTTGGCAAGCGGAAGCCACGGCGCCCACACGTCGCGGGCGGCCACGAAACCTTCGTCGCGGTAATTGCGAAGCACGGCCGCGAGCGCGGCCGGATGGCTGAATCCAGTCATCGCGCCTGCCGACCCCGCGGCGAGCTCATCAAGCAGGCCGACGCCGCCGAGGCCGCCGAACACCGGGACGTCGAGCTCTGATGCCAGGCGTGCCACCGCGACGGAGGTCGGCGGCGTCTCCGATTTCACGCCGACGGCAAAAGGACAGGCCAGGACGATCTCGACGACCTGTTCATCGGTGACGTTGACTCCGGAGATGACCGGATAGTCCTGGATGAGGATTCCGATTCCGTCGCATCGTGCAGGCGTTGAAAGGCGCTTGTGGCGGCCGCCACGTCCGCGTCGCCGATTTGCGCCATCAGTGCGACCGGTGGGCGCGTAGGGCAGGTCAGTCGACAGCGCAACCGTACTCGCCACGGTGTTCGCCTCGTCGGGGTCCAGCGAGGCTGCCTCACCGAAGACCCCGAGGGCGACCAGGCCTCCGCAACCGTCAGCCCCGAAAGACGCAACCTCGTTTCGCAACGAGTCGAGGTCGACGTTGAGGCTGTCATCGAAGGGCATCGCTAACACACCCCAAAGGCCTTGGGACAGCGGCTGAGTCACCGAATCACCTTCCACTTTCGATTGTCGTCACGATGTGCTCGGCGATGGCGAGCGAAGACGTCGCCGCCGGCGATGGAGCGTTGCGGATGAGCACGACCCGGTCGCGGATGCTGATCCGGAAGTCATCCACCAGCCCGCCGTCGGCATCAAGGGCCTGGGCGCGGACCCCCGCGGTACCCGGCACGACATCATCGTCGGTGAGCTCCGGCACATAGGCGCGGGCGCCCGCAACGAAGCGCCGCTTGCTCAACGAGCCCGACATCTCCCGGACGCCCGTCCTCCAGTGGCGGCGGGCGAACCGCCAAAAGGCAGGCGTGCGAGCCACTTCGGCCAGATCGGGCACGGAAATCTTTCCCCAGGTGTAGCCCTCGCGGGCCAGCGCCAGCACGGCGTTGGGGCCGATGAGCACCTCGCCGTCCACCCGCGGGGTGACGTGTACGCCGAGGAACGGATAGCGCGGATCGGGCACCGGGTAGACCAGCCCCTTGACGAGATCGCGCCGGTCGGGCTTGAGCGCGTAGTACTCGCCACGGAACGGCATGATCACCGGGTCTGGGCCGTCCCCCGCGAGCTCGGCGAGGCGGTCGCTCTGCAGGCCGCCGCAGACCACGATCCGGTCGAACACGAACGGCATCAAATCGCCTGTGCTGCGGGCGGTTACCACCACCTCCGTTGTCGAGGTGCGCAGGCCGACCACCTCATGGCCGAGCAGGATCTTCGCCCCGTCGGCGACCGCGTCACTGGCGAGCGCCCGCGTCACCTCCCCGAAGTCCACGATCGACGTCGACGGCGAGTGCAGCGCGGCGACGCCGCGCACGTGCGGCTCCAGCTCGCGCAGCTCCTCTGCGCCGATGATCCGGACGCCTGGGACGCCGTTGGCGAGCGCACGCTCCTGGATGCCGTCCAGCCGAGCGCGTTCAATCTCATCGAGCGCGACGAGGACCTTGCCGCAGGCGATTCGACGGATGCCGCGTTCGGCGCAGAACGATTCCAGCAGGGCCACGCCGCGCCGGCACAACACGGCCTTGTTCGAACCGGGCTCGTAATACAGGCCTGCGTGTACCACCCCGCTGTTGCGACCGGTCTGGTGCGCCGCGAGCCCGTCCTCTTTCTCGAAAAGCGTCACGTCGGCGTCGGGGCTGCGCTTGAGGAGCTCACGTGCGACGGCGACGCCGAGGATGCCACCACCGATGACGGCGATGCGGTCGGTCATCGGCGAGCGCGAGTCAGGCAACGTTGAGTCCCTAGCGGTGGGATGAGCGGGGTTGTCACCATTGTGTCCCGAGCCTGTGTGCCGAGCCAGGCACGCCGGTGTCCGGCGGTCCGTGGAGGACATAGCACCGCGCGCCCTTAATTGATTTGCAACAATATGCATAAGCATGCAGAATCAGTGCATGACGTCTGTGGCCGTCGCCGGTGCCAGCGGATATGCAGGTGGTGAGATCCTGCGGCTGCTGCTCGGCCACCCCGCCCACGCCGACGGCCGGCTGACCATCGGGGCGTTGACCGCGGCCGCGAGCGCAGGCACGACCATAGCCGAGCATCACCCGCACCTGTTGCCGCTGAGCAGTCGCGTGCTCGACGCCACCGACGCCGATGTCCTCGCAGGACACGACGTCGTGTTTCTTGCGCTCCCGCACGGCCACTCCGCAGCTCTCGCCGAGCAGCTGGGCGTCGACACCGTACTCGTCGACTGCGGCGCCGATTTCCGCCTCACCGATTCGGCGGCGTGGGAGCGGTTCTACGGATCGACGCACGCGGGCAGCTGGCCGTACGGACTTCCCGAGCTGCCCGGCGCTCGCGACCGGCTGCGCGGTGCCACCCGCATCGCCGTCCCTGGCTGCTATCCCACCGCCGCGCTGTTGGCGATGCTGCCCGCGGTCGCCGAGGATCTGGTGGAGCCCGCGGTGACCGTCGTGGCGGTCAGTGGCACGTCGGGCGCTGGGCGCGCGGCGAAAACGGACCTTCTCGGTTCCGAGGTGATCGGGTCGGCCCGCGCTTACAACATCGGCGGTAAACACCGGCACACGCCGGAGATCGCGCAGGGGTTGCGGGCCGTCACCGACAAGGATGTGACGGTGTCGTTCACCCCGGTATTGATACCGACCTCGCGTGGAATCCTCGCCACCTGCACGGCACGCACCGAAGCGCCGTTGTCGCAACTGCGCGCGGCCTACGAGAAGGCTTACGACTCCGAGCCTTTCGTGCATCTGCTGCCGGAAGGGCAGCTACCGAGGACGGGGGCGGTGATCGGCAGCAACGCCGCGCAGCTCGCGGTGGCCGTCGACGACGACGCTGGAACGTTCATCGCGATCGCTGCGATCGACAACCTGGTCAAGGGCACTGGCGGGGCAGCCGTGCAGTCGATGAATCTCGCGCTCGGCTGGCCGGAAACCGAAGGGCTCTCGATCGTGGGGGTGGCGCCATGACGGATACGTCGGCCGACACCACGCGCCTGGTTCGGACACAGGGTGTCACGGCGCCAGCAGGCTTTCGCGCCACCGGGATCGCCGCGGGCATCAAGGCATCCGGCGCGCTGGATCTGGCGCTGGTGTTCAACGAGGGGCCCGACTACGGTGCGGCAGGCGTCTTCACCCGCAACCAGGTCAAGGCCGCCCCCGTGCTGTGGACGCAGCAGGTGCTGACCACAGGGCGGTTGCGTGCCGTCGTCCTGAACTCCGGCGGCGCGAATGCGTGCACGGGACCCGGTGGTTTCCAGGACACCCATGCCACGGCGGAGGCCGTCGCCGCAGCGCTCTCTGACTGGGGCACCCACACGGGCGCCATCGAAGTCGCCGTCTGCTCAACGGGATTGATCGGCGACCGGCTGCCGATGGACAAAGTGCTCGCAGGGATCACCGACATCGTGCACGAGATGGCGGGCGGATTGACCGGTGGCGAGGAGGCCGCCAGAGCCATCATGACCACCGACAAGGTGCCGAAACAGGTTGCGCTGCATCATCCCGACAACTGGACCGTCGGCGGGATGGCCAAGGGCGCGGGCATGCTGGCCCCGTCGCTGGCCACCATGCTGTGCGTCATCACCACCGATGCCGTCGCCGACGCCGCCGCGCTGGAACATGCGCTGCGCTCGGCGACCGCGCAGACCTTCGACCGGCTCGACGTCGACGGCAGCTGTTCGACGAATGACACTGTTTTGTTGTTGGCTTCCGGCGCAAGCGCAATCACGCCGGGCCAGGCCGACCTCGACGATGCGGTGCTGCGCGTGTGCGACGACCTGTGCGCACAGCTGCAGGCCGATGCCGAGGGCGTCACCAAGCGGGTCACCGTCGCCGTCACCGGCGCGGCGAGCGAGTCCGATGCGCTCACCGCGGCCCGTATCGTTGCGCGGGACAGCCTCGTCAAGACCGCGTTGTTCGGCTCCGACCCGAACTGGGGCCGTGTGCTGGCCGCGGTGGGCATGGCCCCGGTGCGCCTCGACCCGGAACGGATCAGCGTGTCGTTCAACGGGTCTCCGGTCTGCGTCGACGGTGTCGGCGCGGCCGGCGCGCGTGAGGTCGACCTGTCGGGTGTCGACATCGACGTCACGATCGACCTCGGGGTCGGCAACGACCGTGCTGCGATCCGGACGACCGATCTGTCGCACGACTACGTCGAAGAGAACTCGGCCTACAGTTCATGACGCTCGCCACCCCGGTCAAGGCGCAGGTGCTCGCCGCGGCGCTGCCGTGGCTCAAGCAGCTGCACGACAAGATCGTCGTCGTCAAGTACGGCGGCAACGCGATGACCGACGCCACCTTGCGGCAGGCGTTCGCCGCGGACATGGTCTTCCTGCGCAACTGCGGCATCCATCCCGTTGTCGTGCACGGCGGTGGCCCGCAGATCAGCGCGATGCTGAAACGACTCGGCATCGCAGGCGATTTCAGGGGCGGCTTCCGGGTCACCACGCCGGAGGTGCTCGACGTGGCACGGATGGTGCTGTTCGGCCAGGTCGGACGCGAGCTGGTGAACCTGATCAACGCGCACGGTCCGTACGCGGTGGGTATCACCGGTGAGGACGCCCACCTGTTCACGGCGGTGCGGCGCAGCGTCACGGTCGACGGGGTGCCCACCGACATCGGTCTGGTCGGCGACGTGGAGAAGGTGAACACCGAAGCGGTGCACGATCTCATCGCCGCTGGACGCATTCCTGTGGTGTCCACCATCGCGCCCGACGCGGACGGAATCGTTCACAACATCAACGCCGACACCGCCGCCGCAGCGCTGGCCGAGGCGCTCGCCGCCGAGAAGCTGCTGATGCTGACCGACGTCGAGGGGCTTTACACGAGTTGGCCGGACCGCGGTTCGCTGGTCAGCGAGATCGACGCGGGCGCATTGACCCAACTTCTGCCGACGCTGGAGGCGGGGATGGTGCCCAAGATCGAGGCCTGCCTTCGCGCCGTTGCGGGAGGGGTGCCCAGCGCACACGTCATCGACGGCCGCGTCGAGCACTGTGTGTTGGTCGAGTTGTTCACCGATGAGGGGACGGGAACCAAGGTGGTGCGCGCATGACTCTTGAGCAGCGCTGGGACAGCGTGATGATGCCCAACTACGGAACGCCGCCGTTGGCACTCGCCAGCGGCGATGGTGCGGTGGTCACCGATGTCGACGGCAAGTCCTATATCGACCTGCTCGGCGGCATCGCGGTGAACATCCTTGGCCACCGGCACCCCGCGGTCATCGAAGCCGTCAACACGCAGATGAACACGCTCGGCCACACGTCGAACCTCTACATGACCGAACCGGGTGTTGCGCTGGCAGAAGCGCTGGTCGGCCTGTTGGGCGCCGACGCACGAGTGTTCCTCTGCAACTCGGGAACCGAGGCCAACGAGGTCGCGTTCAAGATCACACGCCTCACGGGCCGTACGAAAATCGTTGCCGCGCAAGGTGCTTTCCACGGCAGGACGATGGGATCGCTGGCGCTGACCGGGCAGCCCGCCAAGCAGGAGCCGTTCGCGCCACTGCCCGGTGACGTAGTGCATGTGCCCTACGGCGACGTGGCGGCGCTCGCGGAGGCCATCGATGATGCGACTGCTGCGGTCTTCCTCGAACCGATCATGGGGGAGGGCGGCGTCGTCGTTCCTCCGGCCGGCTATCTGGTCGCCGCCCGTGAATTGACGACGACCCGTGGCGCACTGCTGGTGCTTGACGAGGTGCAGACCGGAATGGGGCGCACCGGAACGTTTTTCGCCCATCAGCACGACGGCGTCACCCCCGACATCGTGACCCTTGCCAAGGGGCTCGGCGGCGGGCTGCCGATCGGCGCGTGCATCGGCCTCGGACAGGCGGGGGAGATGCTCACCGCCGGGTTGCACGGCAGCACATTCGGTGGCAATCCGGTTTGCGCCGCCGCGGCGCTGGCGGTGTTGCGGGTACTCGCCGACGACGATCTCATCTCGCGTGCCGATGTGCTCGGAAAGACGTTGCACCATGGCGTCGAGTCGCTGCGTCACCCGCTCGTCGATCATGTCCGCGGCCGTGGGCTCCTGCAGGGCATCGCGTTGAAGGCGCCTCAGGGAAAGGTCGTCGAAGCCGCTGCCCGCGACGCCGGGTTCCTGGTGAATGCGGCTGCGCCCGACGTGATCCGGCTGGCCCCGCCGCTGGTCATCGCGGAAGGTCAGATCGCCGAATTCCTCAGCGCGCTGCCCGGCGTGCTGGATGCGGCGGTGTCGTGATGGTCCGCCACTTCCTGCGTGACGACGATCTGTCACCCGACGAGCAGGCCGAAGTGCTGGCACTGGCGGCCGAGATGAAGCGGGCCCCGTTCTCTCGCAGGCCGCTCGATGGCCCCCGCGGTGTTGCGGTGATCTTCGACAAGAACTCCACCCGCACCAGATTCTCGTTCGAGATCGGTGTCGCGCAGCTCGGTGGGCACGCGGTCGTCGTCGACGGCCGGAGCACCCAGCTCGGGCGTGAGGAGACGCTGGAGGACACCGGAAAGGTGTTGTCCCGCTATGTCGAAGCGATCGTGTGGCGCACCTTTGGCCAGGACCGGCTCACCTCGATGGCAGCGGGGGCAAGCGTGCCGATCGTCAACGCGCTGTCCGACGAGTTCCACCCCTGCCAGGTGCTGGCCGATCTGCAGACGCTCGCCGAGCGCAAGGGGGAGCTGAAGGGGTTGCGGCTGTCGTACTTCGGCGACGGCGCCAACAACATGGCGCACTCGCTGATGCTGGGCGGAGTGACGGCAGGCATCGACGTCACGATCGCCGCGCCCGCCGGCTTCGAACCGCACCCGGATTTCGTGGCGGCCGCAGAGAAGCGAGGCACGCTGACGGGCGCCGCGGTGAGGCTGACATCTGATCCGGCGGCCGCCGCAGCAGGCGCCGACGTTCTGGTCACCGATACCTGGACGTCGATGGGGCAGGAGGACGACGGGCTGGATCGGGTGGCGCCGTTCAAGCCGTTCCAGGTGAACGCGGATCTGTTGGGCCGTGCCGATTCGGATGCGGTTGTGCTGCACTGCCTTCCAGCGCACCGCGGTTACGAGATCACCGACGATGTCATCGACGGTCCGCACAGTGCCGTGTGGGACGAAGCGGAAAACCGGCTGCACGCCCAGAAGGCGCTGCTGGTCTGGCTGCTGGAGCGGTCATGACATCAGGCAAGGCTCCGGAGATCAGCGGTACCCGGGCGGGCAGGCAGGCGCGCATCGTCGCAATCCTGTCGTCGAATCCGGTTCGCAGCCAGACCGAACTGGCCGCGATGCTGGCGGCCGAGGGAATCGAGGTGACGCAGGCAACGCTGTCGCGCGATCTCGAGGAGCTGGGTGCGGTCAAACTGCGCGCGGCCGACGGCGGCGTCGGCGTGTACGTGGTGCCCGAGGACGGCAGCCCGGTGCGCGGCGTGTCCGGCGGCACCGAGCGATTGTCGCGGCTGCTGGGTGATCTGCTGACGTCGACCGACGCGAGCGGCAACCTGGCCGTGCTCCGCACGCCACCGGGTGCGGCGCAGTATCTGGCCAGCGCGATCGACCGCGCGGCCCTCCCGTACGTCGTCGGCACGATCGCCGGCGATGACACCCTCTTCGTGGTGGCCCGCGAGCCGATGACAGGCGCTGAACTGGCCACCAGCATCGAAAACCTGCAATAGGCAGTTAGACAAGGAGATTGGTCACATGTCCGAGCGCGTCATCTTGGCGTATTCCGGCGGTCTTGACACGTCCGTTGCGATCAGCTGGATCGGCAAGGAGACTGGCCGCGAGGTGGTCGCCGTCGCGATCGACCTCGGCCAGGGCGGCGAGGACATGGAGGTCGTGCGGCAGCGGGCGCTCGATTGCGGCGCCGTGGAAGCCGTCGTGATCGACGCGCGCGACGAGTTCGCCGACCAATACTGCCTGCCCTGCATCAAATCTAATGCGCTGTACATGGACCGCTACCCGCTGGTGTCCGCGCTGAGCAGGCCGCTGATCGTCAAGCATCTGGTGTCGGCGGCACGTCAGTACGGCGGCGGCGTCGTTGCGCACGGCTGCACAGGTAAGGGCAACGACCAGGTCCGCTTCGAGGTCGGCTTCGGTTCGCTGGCACCGGATCTCGAGGTGTTGGCCCCGGTGCGGGACTACGCGTGGACGCGGGAGAAGGCCATTGCGTTCGCCGAAGAGAACTCGATCCCGATCAATGTCACCAAGCGTTCCCCGTTCTCCGTCGACCAGAACGTCTGGGGCCGCGCGGTGGAGACCGGGTTCCTCGAGCACCTGTGGAACGCGCCGACCAAGGATGTGTACGACTACACCGAGGACCCGACCGTCAACTGGAGCACACCGGACGAGGTGATCGTCGAATTCGAAAAGGGGGTTCCGGTGTCGATCGACGGCAGGCGGGTGACCGTGCTGCAGGCGATCGAGGAGCTCAACCGGCGGGCAGGCGAGCAGGGCGTCGGCAGACTCGACGTCGTGGAGGACCGGCTGGTGGGCATCAAGAGCCGCGAGATCTACGAGGCGCCCGGTGCGATGGTGTTGATCACCGCGCACACCGAACTGGAACACGTCACGCTGGAGCGCGAGCTCGGCCGGTTCAAGCGGCAGACAGACCAGCGCTGGGGCGAACTCGTGTACGACGGCCTGTGGTTCTCACCGCTGAAGAGGGCGCTGGAGTCGTTCGTCGCCGACACCCAGCAACACGTGTCCGGCGAGATCCGGATGGTGTTGCACGGCGGACACATCGCCGTCAACGGCCGCCGCAGCGCGGAATCGCTGTACGACTTCAACCTCGCCACCTACGACGAGGGCGACACGTTCGACCAGTCCGCGGCGAAGGGCTTCGTGCACGTGCACGGTCTGTCCTCCAAGATCGCCGCGCGAAGGGACCTCACCACATGACCGCTTCTTCTCCGCGAGCGTGCGTGTCTGCAACCGACACGCCGCGGAAATCCGGCAGTTTGCGCACGCTCACGCGGGACTCAGCGTGAGCACAAACGAGGGCTCGCTGTGGGGCGGGCGGTTCGCCGACGGTCCGTCCGACTCGCTGTCGGCGCTGAGCAAGTCCACCCACTTCGACTGGGTCCTCGCGCCCTACGACATCCGGGCATCCAAGGCGCACGCCAAGGTCCTGTATCAGGCGGGCCTGCTGACCGAGGAGCAGCGCGACGGCCTGTTGGCCGGTCTTGACAGCCTCGGCGACGACGTCGGCGACGGTAGCTTTCTGCCCGTTGTCACCGACGAGGACGTGCACGGTGCGCTCGAACGCGGGCTGATCGATCGCGTCGGCGCCGAACTCGGCGGACGCTTACGGGCAGGCCGGTCGCGAAATGATCAGGTGGCTACGCTGTTTCGGCTGTGGCTGCGCGATGCCGTGCGGCGGGTCGCCGACGGTGCGCTCGAGGTCGTCTCGGCGCTGGCCACCCAGGCCGCGGCCCATCCGAAGGCGATCATGCCCGGCAAGACCCACCTGCAATCGGCGCAGCCGATCCTGCTCGCCCATCACCTGCTGGCCCACGCACACCCCCTGCTGCGCGACGTCGACCGGTTGATCGACTTCGACAAGCGGGCCGCGGTGTCGCCGTACGGCGCCGGAGCGCTCGCCGGGTCATCGCTGAACCTCGATCCCGACGCGATCGCCGAAGAACTCGGATTCGCCAGTGCCGCAGACAATTCGGTGGACGCCACCGCAGCCCGTGACTTCGCCGCCGAGGCGGCGTTCGTGTTCACCATGATCGGCGTCGACCTGTCGCGGCTCGCCGAAGACATCATCTTGTGGAGCACAACCGAATTCGGTTACGTGACACTGCACGACTCATGGTCCACCGGCAGCTCGATCATGCCGCAGAAAAAGAATCCCGACATCGCGGAGTTGGCACGCGGGAAGTCGGGCCGGCTGATCGGCAATCTGACTGGGCTGTTGGCGACGCTGAAGGCGCAGCCACTGGCCTACAACCGCGATCTGCAGGAGGACAAGGAACCGGTGTTCGACTCGGTGGCGCAGCTGGAGCTGTTGCTGCCCGCGATGGCCGGCCTCGCCGGGACACTTCGCTTCGACGTCGACCGGATGGCCGCGCTGGCACCGCTGGGCTACACCCTCGCCACCGATGTCGCCGAGTGGCTGGTACGAAGGGGCGTCCCGTTCCGGGTGGCGCACGAGGCGGCAGGAGCTGCGGTGCGCGCAGCAGAGGCCAGGGGAGTCGGGCTCGAAGGCCTCGAAGACGCCGAGCTGACGGACATCCATCCCGAGTTGACCGCCGATGTCCGCGAGGTGCTTACGATCGACGGCTCGGTGAACTCACGCGACGCACGCGGCGGCACCGCCCCGGTTCAGGTGGCCAAGCAGCTCGCTACCGTCCGCGACACCGTCGACACGCTTCGGGCTCGGTTACGCAGTTAGACTTAGAGACCGCGATGGCCGAGCCACTGGATGATTCGGTCGGCGACGGCCTGCCATCCGGGTTCCAGCATCATGTCGTGACCCATCTCGCCGAAGATGTGCGCATCGGTGTCATACGCGCGTGCGGTTGCGCGGACCTCGTCGGGCGTCACTGCACGGTCTTCGTCCGCACCGAGCACCAACAGCGGGGTCGTCACCCGCTGCGGCTCCGGCAGGCCCCGAAACATCATCTCGCGCATCGCCTGAGCGCTCTCGGGTTGCAGGCGTGCCATGCAGTCGGTAACGACGCGTTCCGGCGTGTGCGGGCAGAACAGGTATTCGCGGGCGAGCCTGGGCGTCGCGACCACGTCGAGTGTGCTGCCTGCAACATTCGCTCTGAGAACCGTGACCGGATGACGAACGAGCATGCGCAGCGACGTGCGCACCGCACCTTGAGGCGGCAACGAAGCCAGCAGCACTCCGGCAGGGGAATGGGTGTTCTCCAGGAACTTCTGCACCACAAAGCCGCCCATCGAATGCCCGACGATCACAGGCTGGACGTCGAGCAGCGCCGCTGCCGCCGTCACGTCGTCGACGTAGTCGGCGATGGAGCAGGTCCGAAGTCGCTGCGAGGTGGCGCTTTTCCCGTGTGCACGCAAGCTGACGGCGGCGGCGCGGAAACCGTGCTCGGCGAAGAAGTCCAGGAAATGCTCGTCCCAGCACCACGCGCCGTGCCAGCCCCCGTGAACGAACAACAGCGGCACCGGATGTGCGGGACTGCATTGTCCCTTGTCGATGACTTCGAGCATTGCCGACAGACGGTAATCGATGGCCGGCTCGCACGTGCCACTAACGTCGGCCAACATGGGCAAGCCCCCCGTCCCAGTCGAGCGACCCAGCCGACGGAGTCGATCGTTCTCTCGGTTGACCTCCGCTCAGACGCGACGCGTCGCGCTTCTCCTCGTTCTTGTCGCCACCGCGGCGTTCGGCGGCCTTGACACCGTCGACAAACAGGTCACGCCGTTCAACCCGGGACGAAGAGTTCAGCGACGGCGAGTTCACCGTCATCATCGACCGCGTGAGACTGGTCGACGAGCTGAAAGGCACCTACGGCTCCGCCAGCCGGGGATGATGTACCTCGGCGTGGTCACCGAGCTGCGTAACGACGGCACTGTGCCCGGACAACTCCGCGACCAGCTGGATCTGCGCGATGTTCCGCAGAAGGAATACTTCGGAGCGTTCCGGTTTCGCGACGGTTCACCGATCCAGACGCTCGGCCCCGGACTCACCGAGCAATTGGTGTTCGCCTGGCAGCTGCCGGAATCTGTTGTGAAATTGGTTCGTTCGGTGACCATCCGCGTGTGGAAGAAGAATTCACCCAGCTGTTGGTCACCTACGGCGGCAAGGAGTGGATCGACGATACGCTACCTGAACCGCAGTCCGCAGATGTTCCAGCGGCGCGAAATGTGAGAAGTGTTCGGCACGAGTGTCGTTGAACCACACGACGATCGGGCGCTGGGCGATCCAGCCGCCGGGGTTGATGAGGAAGCTGACGCCTTGACTGGCCGTAAAGCTGACGGTGAGCAATACCCACAATGCATCGACGTAGACGCGAACGGCGATCATCCATCCCGGCAGGCTCCTTGAACTTGCCGAGCACGTAGCGCAGGACGAGTGCCGAGGCGATGATCACCCAGGTGGCGGTGCTCACCGGCCGTTGTTCCGGATGGAGGTCGCTGACTTCGCCGTCGTCAACGCGGTCGTCACCGCCTGGTCGACTCAACGAACGCGGCCAACTCGATGGCGCCCTTGCGCCCAAGCCAACCCAGCAGGTACAGCGCGGCGAGTTGAGGGAGATAGCGCCACCACAGTCGCGAACGGCCGCAACAGGTAGCGCACCGTAACATCGTGGACAGCCAGCTACTCCTCGGCGGCGGTGAGCCAGGCCTCTTCGAGAGATTCCTTGCGCGCCAACATATCGTCGAGTTCGGCTGTGAGGTCCGCCAGCTTGACGTGATCGTGTGCGGCTGCAGCCATTGTCTCGTGCATGGTGGTGATCCGCTCCTCGAGTTTGGCCAGCTGCCCTTCGATGCGCGCCATCTCCTTGCCAGCGCGCCGTTCCCGCGCCGACGCCGACTCGGCGCGCTGCGGCTCGCGCCGGATGGGATCGGGTTCGGTGGCGGCGCGGTCGGCCAGGTACTGCTCGATGCCGCCGGGTAGCAGATCGCAGCGCCCGTTCCCGGTGAGCGCATAGGTCACGTCGGTGACGCGTTCGAGGAAGTACCGGTCGTGGGTGACGACGATCAGCGTGCCCGGCCAGTCATCGAGGTAGTCCTCGATGACGGTCAGCGTGTCGATGTCGAGGTCGTTGGTGGGCTCATCGAGCAGCAGCACATTGGGCTCGTCGAGCAGGATCCGCAGAAACTGCAGGCGACGACGCTCACCGCCGGACAGGTTGGCGATGCGGGTCGTCAGCTTGTCGCCGGTGAAGCCGAAGTCCTTCAGCAGCGTGTCAGCACTGACCTCCCGACCGCCGGCCAATTGGCTTACCCGACGGCGGTTTTCGATGGCATCGAGGACTCGGTCGGCACCCGTGATCTCCGATAGCGCCTGGCTCAGATAGCCGATCTGCAGCGTGGTGCCGCGTTTGATCGTGCCTGCGGCGGGCGCCAACTCACCCGCGAGTAGCCGCAACACCGACGTCTTCCCGGTGCCGTTGACGCCGACGAGACCGATCCGCGCGCCCGGACCGATGGACCAGTCGATTCGGTCGAGGATTTCCCGGTCGCCGACCTCGAGCCGAAGCCGGTGTAGGTCGAATACGTCCTTGCCCAACCGCGTCGTCGCGAATCGCTGCAGCACAAGCGAATCCCGCGGCGGCGGCTCGTTGGCGATCAGCTCGTTGGCGGCCTGGATGCGGAACTTCGGTTTCGACGTGCGGGCAGGCGGACCGCGACGCAGCCACGCGAGTTCCTTGCGCATCAGGTTCTTGCGCCGCGCCTCGGTCCCCGCGGCTACCCGCATCCGCTCGGCGCGCGCCAACACATATGACGCGTAGCCGCCGTCGTACGCGTCGATGGTGCCGTCGTGCACCTCCCATGTCTTGGTGGTGACGGCGTCCAAGAACCAGCGGTCGTGGCTGACCACCACGAGTGCCTTCGACCGAAGCCCGGAGAGGTGACCTGCCAGCCAACCGATCACCTCGACGTCGAGGTGGTTGGTGGGCTCGTCGAGCACCAGCGCGTCGTGCCCGGCGAGCAGCAAGGCGGCCAGCGCCACCCGGCGTCGCTCACCGCCGCTCAGATCGGCGACCGCGGTGTCGAGGTCCACCTCGGCGAGCAGATGCTCGACGACCGTTCGCGTCTCCGGTTCCGCAGCCCAGATGTGGTCTGGCCTGCCACCGACGATGATCTCGCGGACGTTGGAGCCGGGGGAGAAGTCGTCGGTCTGGCGCAGGTAGCCCACCGACAGGCCCGACGTGTGGGTGACCCGACCGGAGTCGGGTTCGCGGCTTTCGGTGAGCACCTGCAGCAACGTGGACTTGCCGTCGCCGTTGCGCCCGACAACGCCGATCGCATCGCCTTCGTCGACACCCAAACTCACTGAATCGAGCAGTGTGCGGGTGCCGTATCCCACCGTCGCGCGTTCGACGTTTATCAGGTTCGCCATCAGCCGCCGATGATATTCGTGCCCTGTGCCATGATGACCTCGGCAATCGGGGGAACGGGCGTGGAAAAGGGGAAGCGGCCGGTGGTGGATTTCTCGGCGGTAACCAGGCCAGTGGGCCGGCTGATTGCCACCGCGCAAAACGGCCTGGAAGTGCTGCGATACGGCGGGCTGGAGACCGGCACGGTGCCGTCACCGTTCCAGGTCGTGGAGAGCGTGCCGATGTACCGGCTGCGGCGGTACTTCCCACCCGACACCCGTCCGGGCGCCAAACCGCCGGGACCGCCGGTGCTCATGGTGCATCCGATGATGATGTCGGCCGACATGTGGGACGTCACCCGCGACGAGGGCGCCGTCGGGATCCTGCACAATGCGGGAATCGACCCGTGGGTCATCGACTTCGGCGAACCGGACAAGGTCGAGGGCGGCATGCAGCGCAA
>JBKPSU010000033.1:0-4673 GCA_046735135.1 Actinomycetota bacterium | reverse complement strand
AGTCGCGGGCCCCACTCGGTTTCGCCGATGCGGCCATCCAGCAGTGCGACGTGCATCCGCTGCCGCACGTCGTCGCGGTCGACGATCAACGCGCCAAACGCCGCCACCACGAAGAACGCCAGGAAGCCGTCCAACAGCGCGGTGCGCGACGCGACGAAGCTCACTCCGTCGGCGATCAGCAGCAGCCCCGCGATGGCGCCGACCATCGTCGAGCGGCTGATCCGACGGACGATGCGCGCGACCAACCCGACCATGATGACGCCCAACACCGCGCCGGAGAACCGCCAGCCGAGCCCGTTGTAGCCGAACATCGCCTCGCCGATCGACATCAGTTGCTTGCCGACCGGCGGATGCACCACCAGCCCGTAGCCGGGGTTGTCCTCGACACCGTGGTTGAACAGCATCTGCCAGGCCTGCGGCGCGTAGTGCTTCTCGTCGAAGATCGGCGTGCCCGCGTCGGTCGGCGAGCCGAGGTTCAGGAACCGGGTCAGCGCCGCCAGCGCCGTGACGACCGCCGTCATCGTCCAGCCGTTCATCGTGTCGACCGGCCCGAAGTCGGCGACGGGCATCTGCGGCCCGGGGCTGATGACGGGGACCGAGCGCGCGGCCGTCGTCTCCTCGGTGGCGGTGGCGGTCACGCGACCGATCGTAGGCTGTGCTGAATGAGTTCCGGTCGATTGCTACTGGCCGCCACCCCGCTGGGCCTGCCTGCAGACGCCTCGGCGCGGCTGATCAGCGCGTTGGGCAGCGCCGATGTGGTGGCCGCCGAGGACACCCGGCGGGTCAGGACGCTGGCGCAGGGTCTCGGCATCCGGGTCGCGGGCAAGGTCGTCAGCCTGTTCGACCAGAACGAGGCGACGCGTGTGCCCGCGCTGATCGACGACATCAAGGGCGGCGCGACGGTGCTGGTCGTCAGCGATGCAGGCATGCCGGTCATCAACGACCCCGGCTACCGGCTGGTGGCGGCCTGCGTGGCGGAGGGGCTGACGGTCAGCTGCCTGCCCGGTCCATCGGCGGTGACGACGGCGCTTGCGGTGTCCGGCCTACCCGCCGACCGGTTCTGTTTCGAGGGCTTCCCGCCGCGCAAGCATTCGGCCCGAAGAACGTGGCTCTCCGGCCTGGCGGCCGAGGTGCGGACCGCCGTGTTCTTCGAATCGCCGCGGCGGCTGGCGGCATGCCTGCAGGACGCCGTCGAGGTGCTCGGTGCCGACCGGCGCGCGGTGGTGTGTCGCGAGCTGACCAAGGTCCACGAGGAGATCGTCCGCGGCACGCTGGCCGAGCTGGCCGATTGGGCGGTCGACGGTGTGCTCGGCGAGATCACCGTCGTGCTTGCCGGGGCGGAGCCGCATGCCGATCTCGAGACTTTGGTGGCCGAGGTGAACGCGCTCGTCGACGACGGCGCGCGGGTGAAGGACGCCTGCGCGCAAGTGGTTTCGGCGCATCCCGGTGCGCCGTCGCGGCGCGAGCTCTACGATGCGGTTCTGCGCTCGCGCGACTGACACGGAGGTGCCATGGCATTGCCCGCGTTGGTGCTTGTGCACGGCGGCCAGCATGCCGGCGACTGCTGGGATGCCACCGTCGGCGAAATACACCGCATCGCACCGGAAGTCACCGTGTTGGCCGTCGACTTGCCTGGCCGCCGCGGAAAGCCCGGCGACCTCAGGACAGCCACCATCGGCAGCTGGGTCGATTCCGTGGTGTCCGACATCGAAGACGCCGGCATCGACGAGCTCGTCATCGTCGGCCATTCGATGGCCGGGATCATTGTTCCCGGCGTGATGGAAAAGCTCGGCTCGTCACGGGTGCGAGAGATGATTCTGGCCGCGGCCTTCGTCCCGCCCGACGGGTCCGCGGTGATCGACACGCTTCCTGGTCCGTTGGGCTGGTACGCGCGCCGCTACATCGAAAGGGGCGGCGTGGCGACGCTGCCGAATAGCTTGGCGGCGTGGGTGTTCTGCAACGGGATGAACCGCGAGCAGCGCAGATTCAACATCGACCGGTTTCATGCCGAAGGCCCCGCTGTCGTCGTGGAGAAGGTCGATCGAGCGGGGATGCCCGACGACGTTCCGCGGACCTGGATCCTCACGCTGCGCGACCGCGCCCTCTCCCAGCGGGCGCAGCACAGGTCGATCGAGGCGTTGGGCGGTGTGCAGACCGTGATCCCGATCGACACCTGCCACAACCTGATGGTCAGCCAGCCGGCACTGCTGGCCGAGCTCCTCGTCGAGCGCTGCAGGCGTTACGGGTAGCGTCGACGATCGGTGCCGCCTTGTGCAGGCACTCATCCCACTCGCGGTCCGGATCGGAGTCCGCCGTGATGCCTCCGCCGACGCCGAGGACCGCCGATCCGTCGGCGCCGAACTCCACCGTCCTGATCGCCACATTCAGCTCACAGCCGGCCACCGGCGACACCAAACCGACTGTGCCGCAATACACCCCACGCCGAAGTGGCTCCCACCCGGCGAGCAGTTGACGGGCCCGCGCCTTCGGTGTGCCGGTCACGGACGCGGGCGGGAACGCCGCATCGAGCAGCGCGGCCATCGGCGTTTCGGTGGGCACCCGGGCGGACACCGTCGACACCAGATGCCACACGCCGGGGGCGGGCCGGACAACGAGTAACTCCGGAACGGTCACGCTGCCGGTCATTGCGACGCGGCTGAGGTCGTTGCGGACCAGGTCGACGATCATGATGTTCTCCGCGACGTCCTTTACCGACGCGCGCAGTTCCGCCGGGTCGGCCGACCGCGGCACCGTGCCCTTGATCGGGCTCGACGTCACCTCGTCGCCGGCCCTCCGCAGGAACAACTCTGGCGACAGTGAGGCCACCGCGCCCCATTTGCCTGCCACATACGCCGCCCGTGCGGGGGAGGTGCGCTCGACCGCGTCGACGAAGAAGTCGACGGGTTCGCCGACGATCCTGCCCGCGAACTGCGTGCACACACAGGCTTGATAGATCTCGCCCGCCGCGATCGCCTCGAGGCATTCCAGCACGCCTCTTCGATGCACGCAGCGATCGGCGTCCCCCCAGGTGATGCCGAAGCGCTTCGGCGGCAACGGGTTTGCCAACGCGTCGGCTACCCACTTCGACAGCGGTGCGCCGGAAAGGCTCTCGTACCACCACAGCCCGTCGCCGTCCTGGCGCAGCACGCAGTCCGTCCAGCCGCCCGCCGCCTCGGGTATGCGCGGCGGTCGCCCCTCGGCGCCCGCGTCGGGGTAGGACAGATATCCGATCCACCCGCCGCCGACGGCGGCGTCGTGACTTCGGCGTGCCTGGTTGCGCTCAGCGCAACTCAGCACGCCGAAATCGCTGTAGGCGACGGGCTCGACCGCGACCGACGGCGCGATGGTCGCCCCAGCGCCGAACCATTCGCCGATCAGCGCGGCGGGCGGCGCGAGGCCGCGCCCTGCGGCGGCACGGGCGACCGCTGCGAGCACCAGAGGGGCGGCGCCCAGCTCGCCGAGCCGCTCGATCCGCATCGACCCAGCTTGTCAGACCTGACGGCTGATCGCCCTAGGGACCGCAATGCCCACCAATTTGTCCGGATTGCGCATCGCATAGAAGTGGCTGATCTTGCCGTCGACGATCTCGATCAGGAAGACGCCCTCCAGCTGGTCGCCGTTGTACACCACCATCGCCGGTGAACTGTTGTAGACGGCACTCTCGAACCTGACGTCGGGCATGCGCTCCGCCGCCACGCGGAACAGCGCGGCGAGGATGGCCGCGACCTTCCTGGCGCCGACGACGGGCCTGCGGGCCGCCGTCGCCTTGCCGCCACTGTCGGCCGTCCACGTGGCGTCCGGGGCAAGCAGCGCCATCAAACCGTCCACATCACCCGTCGACGCGGCCGTCATGAATTGTTCGGTCAACTCGGCCGTCATCGCGGAGTCGGCTGGTTCGAATCGCTTTCGCCGGGCATGAACGTGTTCGCGCGCACGGTGCGCGACCTGGCGCACGTTCGCAACGGATTTGCCGACAGCGCCGGCGATCTCGTCGTAGTCGAACCCGAACACCTCGCGCAGCACGAACACTGCCCGCTCGTCAGGCGTGAGGGTCTCGAGCAGCACCAGCATCGCCATCGAAACCGACTCGGCCAGAACGACATCGGATGAAGCATCGCGATCGTCGAGCAGCAGCGGTTCTGGCAGCCACGGGCCGACGTAATCCTCGCGACGTCGGGCGCCCGCACGCAGCGCGTTGAGCGCCTGTCGGGTCACCAGCTGTGCCAGATACGACTTGGTGTCCCGCACCGTCGCGAGATCGACCTCGGCCCATCTCAGATAGCTGTCCTGCAGCACATCGTCGGATTCGGTTGCGCTGCCCAGGATCTCGTAGACGATCGTGAACAGCAGCGGCCGCAGATGGGTGAACCGCTCGGCGTGTTCGCTCTCGCCGGTCACGGGTTCGTGACCACCTGCGGAGCGGACTGCGCGACGGGATGTCTGCCGCCCTTGACGATGAAGGTCGAGCCGGGCTTGCGGGCTTCACGGCGCAGGCCCCACACCGTGCCCTTGCAGATCGCCTCCTTCACCTTGGCCGCCAGCCTGCCGCCGAGGTAGAAGTTCACCGGGCTGTCGTCCTTGCGCGCGAACTGCACCGTGGCGGCGCGGCGGCCGAGGCTGATGCACGACCCCACGAACGCCTGGTCCACGGCCGCGGGCTCGGTGCCCGCGAT
>JBKPSU010000032.1:0-18747 GCA_046735135.1 Actinomycetota bacterium | reverse complement strand
ATCTCGTCGAGCTCGACGATGCGCAGCGCCTCGTGGGGCCGTGGTCCTCCAGCAGCGTCTTGAAACGCTCTGCGGCAGGGAGGTTTTCGAAAGTCAGCGAACGCTGACGCCCATCGTGGCGCCACAGCACACGGTAGGTGTCTCGACGCGATTCTCCTGGGCGTGGATGCTTGCCACAATTGGTAACGTTACGTCGACTGTTACGTCGAATTGCGCAACTTCAGAAACATGCTCTGAACTGCGGTTTTGTGGTGGAACTAAGGGGGACTCGAACCCCTTACCCCCACACTGCCGGGGTGAAACCGGGTGTGCTGGCCTGTGTGCCGGTGTCCACTCCGTGTCGATCCGGGCACGTCCACGGGCGGTTCGTGTATTCATGCGTCCTGAGTGTTCGCGGAGAATCGAGAGTCTTAGGACACCGCTAGGACACGCGAAGGTTTCGTTCCGAAGGCGGGCGGATTCCGCCTTTACGCTCGCCCCGCCCGTACGGCGAAGAAGACACCGCTCAAACGGTCCCGAACCGGGTGGAGCTGGTCGCGGTCACGGATTGTCTAAAGGATTCGCGTACCCACAGCGGTCTAGGAAGGCGACTGCGGGTTGCTTGATGCCCTCGAGGTCGGCCCGAACCTGCGGGTTGGCGTCCAAGTAAGCCTGCACCTGAGGACGCATTTCGTCCCTGGATTGGCCTGCGAGGGTCGCAAAGAAGTCGTTCACGGGAGGATGGGTGAACAGATAGGTCGACGTGGCCGCGGCGACGCCCGCCCTGACGCCCGCCCAATCCGCGGGCGAGCAATTCGGCGGCGCAGGTGGCGGCGGCATTGGCGGCTCGGCACTTGCAGCCGCGGCGCTCCCGACGAAAATTGCACCAGCCAATGCGACAGCGCCGACGGCTCCCACTACTGCCCGGCGCCCAGGACCTCGTGACGGCAACATCATTGCTGCTTCTCCTTCATCGAATGAATGGCAGATTCATCGGGCTTGTTGCTCGAGTTGGCTGGACCTAGGGCGACCGATTCTGGCCGTCCAGGCGAGGGAGACGCATTTATTGGATACTGACGTTGGGATCGTTGTCGGCACGGTGGGGACGATCCACGGGTAGCCACCGTCAACGCCAATCCCGGCATCGCGTAGCGCTGAAGTCATCGTAGGGCTACTCCCGTGATCTAGGTTGTCGGGCTTCCTGCACCCCATGACGCCATACGATAAGTCCACTGGCCAGGGCGCGTAAGCATATTCGCCATTGAAGGGTCGGTCCGTACCTCTCACAGGTCACCACGAAGAAATCTCGAATGCCTGGAATGCTGGTCAGGTCATTCAGATGCACAAAGCAGCTACGACGGCAGTGCTCGGCTTGGCGGAACCCAATGCACACCGTCATTGCCATGGCCGCCACCGTCTGCGCTGAATTGAGCCCCCAGACATTGCACGAATCGTAGGATTCCCACGCAGAAGGCAACCGAGAGAAGATGTGCAATGAAGGCTTGGCTACAACACAGTGCCTTATCTGCAGTCGTGTTGGCATTTCTGCCGCTGATCGAACTCGCCTCACCAGCGGTCAGCCGCGCTCAACCACCACCACCGTCTTGCCCGCCGGGCATGTACTGGAACTTCGTTACGGTTGTATGCGAATTCCCGCCACCTCCGGCCGTGTACATCGATCCGTGGTTGCCGGTTTATGTCCCCGATATCATCGATGCCGACCTCGACCTGGATGTCGATATCCCAATTCCTGGCCCTCCGGGGATCGGGGCTCCAGGGCCTCCAGGCGGGATTGGGCCAGGGGGACCGAATATCGGGCGTCCTGGACCAGCACCCCGACCTCGCGGTGGTGGTGGTCGGCGTGGCGGTGGGCGACGCTAGGTCACAGCACTGAACCAGGCCCTATCTGGGAATCGACCCATCCAACAGTTCCACACCGACGAGATACCACCGCAATCACGGCTCGACCCCTGGGGTTGCCGTTGGTTCCGAATATGTTTCACCGCCTAGTGCTGAGTCTGAAAGCGCCGACGGTGTCGCAAGGCCGCCGACAAGCTGGCGGAGAGCGGCAAGCTACCAGAGCGAGTGCCTGTTCGACCCGAAGCTGCGGGCACTGTCCAGATCATCGAAGGGGACAAATCCGACGATCTTTACGTGGTTTGTTCCTGACGTGGCGGCGCGTATCGATGCCATCGTTGCCGAGGTCGCGTTCACCGGCTCTCGCTGGTCCGTCCATGGCGACCGCGCCGTGAAGAAGGAACTGTGCGGCGTCCTGAAGCAGTTCGGTCAGCCTGTCACGGGCGAACTGTTCGGCGGGGCATATCTGTGGGTGCGTGAAAACTAATAGCGCGCTGAAGCCGCTCCATAGGATGCGCCTCCGGGCGGTGACCGACTACCGCCTGACGGCCGCGTCGGCGGTTTTCTCGGCAGCGGTAGGACAGCCAGAGTCAAGACAATCGGCGGTGTCCGCACGACGCCCCGCAAACGAAAAACCACTCCGATCGAGGTCAGAGAGCGGGTTTTCCGGTGGAGCTAAGGGGACTCGAACCCTCTGTCAAAATCGCGCTGACTTGCGGAGATGCCGGACCAACCGACGCGAAACGACGCGAAAGTACGCAAAGCGACCTGCGGATACGCGAAAGGTGTTGACGGCGTCAACACGCCGCGGAAGTCATTGGGTCGATGCCGAAGATCTTCGCCGGGGCTGACTTTGCCTTCAGTTCGTCGGCTCGCCGGTCGATAGTCCAGCCGGTCGAGAAGCCAAGGCTCGACGGTCTGGTCGGCGCCTGAGCGAGCTTGATGGGTGCGGACTCACTGCGGACAGGGGGCCCCTACCTTGTGACGGACGTGACTGCCAGCGCAGCGACGCAGCCCACCACCACAGCGGTTGTAGTCCAATAGGCGATCGTTGCGCCCAAGCCTATGGTAAAGCGGCCCATCAGATCACGGTCCCGTCCGATGTTGACCATCACGATCAACAGTGGCACCAATAGCACCGCGTTGAGCACCTGAGTGGCCACGAGGATCGTCACCAGCGGCGCACTCGGGATAAGCACGGCGATTGCGCCGCCGAGCGTAACGAGCCCAAACGTCAGGTAGAAGAGTCGCGCTTCGCTGAAGCGGTCGTCGACTGCTGCTTCGACGCCTGCATATTCGCACACCGAGTACGCAGTCGACAGGGGTAGAACCGAGGCCGCCAGGAACGCTGCGCCGATGAGGCCGACGGCAAACAGTGTCGACGCGGCGCCACCGGCAAGGGGTTCGAGGGCGACCGCGGCGTCGGCGGCGTCCCGAATGGAAAGACCGTCACGGTGCAATGTCGCCGCACACGCCACGACTACGAAAAGCCCGATAACGCCGGTTAGTACAGCGCCTGTGATCACGTCCACCCGTTCCAAGGCGAGATCCTCGGTCCGCAGTTTCTTGTCGACCGCGTAGGACTGGATGAAGGAGAGGCCCCACGGGGCTAGCGTCGTACCAACGGTGGCCGTGACAATCGCGACGGCCGCGCCGCTGGTAGGCATGGTCGGCACCAGCATGCCGTGGACCGCGGCGCCCCAGTCCGGACGGGCCAGCACGCCGGAAGCGATATAGGCCAGAAACACAGTCGATAGGATCAAGAGGAAGTGTTCAACGTGGTGGAAGCTACCGCGCAGAACCAACGCGGACACGATTACCGCAGCCGCGGGCACGCTGAAATACCGACTGATCCCGAAGAGCTCGAAGCCGGCGGCAATTCCGGCGAACTCGGCGCAGGTCGTACCGATGTTGGCGACCACGAGCGTGGTCAGCACGGCACCGCCCAGGCGCACACCGAACCGCTGTCGCACCAGACCGATAAGACCCTGTCCCGTGACCACACCCATGCGGGCCGCCAAGCCGTGAAAGAGCACTAAGGCCACTGTGGACAGCACGAGCACCCACAACAGCTGGTAGCCGTGGTCGGCGCCAAGCACCGAATAGGTCGTGATGCCCGCCGGATCGTCGTCGGATAGACCCGCAAGCAATCCAGGGCCGACCACCGCCAGCAGTGCGCCGAGGGTAAGCCCTTTGCGCGCTGGGCGATTCACGACTTCCCTCCCCCTCCGGTACGCCTGCCGCCGACCGGGGCGTGACGGCGACGGGGCCACACTCGGGACCGAATGAATCGCCGCCCCCGCAGCACCGGCGTGCGCGCGATGCGGGCGCGCCAACGACTTGCGTGCTCGACGGGCATGGCGGCCACAATCTGCTCGGTCGCTTCGCCGGGCATCGCCCGGAGAACGCGTTCACCCACAGCGGGATGCGCGGTACAAACTGCGTCGGCGGCTATGCGCGGTTCCCGAACGGCAAGAACCTCCGTCGCCGACTCGATGTCGAGCCTGCTGATCAGAGCGGCGAGTCCCGCAGCGTCGAGGTGGTGGACAGCGGATCGAGGGGTGGCTAACTGCACGGCATGGCCCCGCTCGGAGGTCAGGTGGAGATCGGTCCATGCGACGACGTCCTCATGCGCGTGGGAGGCCAATCGCCGCAAGCGAAGTCGACGCAACACCGCACCGAAACCGACCTCGACGCCGACCACTTCGAGGCGGCTACCCGCGCACCGATTGAGGACCACATCGGCGACGCGTGCCATACGCTGACCCGCTGTATCGATGATCTGCGTGTCGAGCACGTCACGGACGAGCAGGATCTCGTCCTCCGCAAGCGCACGAGTTGTGGAGGTGATTGCGAACATCGTGGGGTCGTCATTTCCGTGCATGCGGAGACCGGTGGGCTCGAAGCTCTCTATTGCCGCCCAGGGCAGCAGCAGGTCCGCTGAACGATTGCACCGGACGAGGATTCGCTCGACCAACTCCGGTCCAGGTTCATCGTCGAGTCGAACGGTGAGGTCTGCGACCCGGCCGACCACCTGGCCGTCGGGTCCCACGACTTCCTGGCCAGTCACCTGACTAAGGGATAGCACTCCTACCTCCGAGGACCTTGACGCTTCTCGAACGCTTCGACCGCAGTGGGTAAGGTCATGAAGATCCGGTCCTCACCTATCTTGGTCAGCAGTCCGGCCGCGGAGAGGGCGTCTCGAAGGTCCTGTTTGACCCGGGTCATCGCAAACGTGATTCCCTTCTGCGACAAATCCTCTCGAAGCTGATTGAGGGCGTCCAACGCGGTCAGGTCGACTTCCACGTTCGCTTCGGCGTTAAGTACAAACCACTCCACTGGTGCATGGTCCAATTCCACGGCGGCCATGGCACGACGGTGGAAGTCCTGTGCATTCGCGAAACAAAGCGGCGCGTCGTATCGGTACACAACAAGACCCGGCACCGACTGCGCGTCAGGATAGTCCTCGATGTCATGCATGCCGGCGAGTCCCGGAACGAAACCCAGAACGCTGTCATGCGCGTGCGCGACGCGTCGTAGCAGATCAAGTATCGACAAGCCGACCGCTGCCAACACCCCATGGAGCACACCAACGCCCAGCACAGCAGCGGCGGTGGCCAACGCCAGGATGAGTTCACTGCGGCGGAATTGCGCAAAGCGTCGGTACTCGGCGAGGTTGATCAATCTCGTTGCGGCATAAACGACCAACGCACCTAGCGCTGCGACCGGAAAGCGCGCCAGCACACCACTCCCCCCTAGCAGGACCGCTAGCACGCAGACGACCGCCACCATTGAGTACAATTGGGTGCGGCTGCCGACGGCGTCCCCTATCGCGGTCCGAGATCCGCTGGAGCTGACCGGAAACCCATGAGCGAGGCCGACACCTACGTTGGCGACACCGAGTGCGCGTAGCTCCGCGTTCGCGTCGATTTCATCGCCGTCGCCTTTCACAAAGGCACGTGCGGTCAGCACATTGTCCGAAAAGGCGACGATAGCGATTCCAACCGCCGGCATGATCAGCGCCACCACATCGCTGAGCGCCACGCGCGAAAGATCAGTCGCGGGCCACTCGGCGGGAATGGCGCCAACGACTTCAATTCCTTTGGCCTGCAACGACAGCACTACCACACCCATGGTCGCTGCGAGCACTGCAATCAAAGGGCCCGGCACTCTTGGCGCCCAGCGCCCAAGCCCGAGCAGCAGTAAGAGAACCAATGACGCCAAGGCCACTGTCGGCCAGTGGCATTGTTCGATATTGTGACCGAAGGATCGCATCAGTCCGACGAATTCATCGCCCGAAACCGGTGTGCCGGTGATCTTGCCCAGCTGGCTCGCAATCATGAGGATCGCGATGCCTGTCATGTAGCCCACCAACACTGGACGAGACAGCATGTTGGCCAAGAAACCCAACCGCGAAATCGCGCCGATGAAGCCAACTGCACCCACCAATACCGCCAGAGTGGCCGCGAGCATGCCGTAGCGCACACTGTCGCCAACCGCTAGGGGTGCAAGCATGGCAGCCGTCATCAATGCGGTCGTCGATTCCGGTCCCATCGACAGCTGCCGGGACGAGCCGAATATGACATACACGGTTGAAGCGACGATGGCGGCCCACAAACCGGTGACTGCGGGCAGCCCCGCCAACGTCGAGTAGGCCATTACCTGTGGCACGAGGTAAGCCGTCACAGTTAAGCCCGCGATGACGTCACCACGAAGCGCCGCGCGTTCGTAATTGCGAAGCTGTTTTAGTCCCGGCAGCCAGTCGCCCAAACTCCTGGTGGCAATCATCAAAAGGCCTCCCGGAAGCGTCGCGGCGCGGCAGCGCCAGCTCTGCCCGTTGTCGTACACGCAGGCCTACTGATATTGCAGCATTCCTCAACCGCCGATCTGGAGTCTTTGGCCCCCAATAAGACAGGAGGCTACGGCAGCGGAGCGCACCATCTCAATTTCGTACCGCCGGCAGGAGTCGCCTCGACCGAGAAAGAGCCGCCCGCGTCTTCGGCCCTCTGACGCAGATTCGTCAGCCCACTTGCGGTGACGTCGTCGGCGATACCCTGTCCGTCGTCGACCACCTCGATGCAAAGGTCGTCACCCACGGAGACGTTGACGGTGAGCGTCGCGGCATTGGCATGTCGCACGGCGTTGCTCACGGCTTCCCGCACCACGGCCTCCGCGTGATCGGCGAGCGCAACGTCGATGACCGAGAGCGGACCGCTGTACTGCGCAGAGGTGCGTAGCTCGGGGGTCGAGAACTGGGCAATGGCTTCGTCGAGGCGCTGCCGTAGCCGGGTCGCACCCGATGACGCACCGTGCAGGTCGAAGATCGCCGTACGAATCTCCTGAATGACTCCCTGAAGATCGTCGACGGATTCCATAAGCCGTTGCTGCACTTCGGCCGACCTCGCCCGCGGGATGGTGCCCTGAAGGGCGAGACCGACAGCAAACAAGCGCTGGATCACGTGGTCGTGCAGGTCGCGGGCGATGCGGTCCCGATCGGTGAGCACGTCTAGCTCGTGCATCCGGCGCTGCGTGCTTGCCAGCTGCCAAGCCAGGGCGGCCTGGTCGGCAAACGCGGCCATCATGTCGAGCTCGTCGGCGCTGAACGGCTGCGCCCCGACAGGCCGAAGCGCGACCAAGACACCGGCGACGATATCTGTTGCCCGCAGGGGCAAGACCAGCGCCGGACCGGTCGGGTCAATCTCGCCAGAGATCTCAAGGCTGTCGAAACGTCCCGGCACACGCCGGACGAATGACTCGCCGATCGGCGTGCCGCTGAGGGGAAAGCTCTGGAACGCTGAGGCGGGGCCGTCGCCCGATGTCGCCGTGACCACGAGCTGCTCCGCTTCGACCGCCGGCAGCTCGGGATCGTCCGGTACCGCCACCAGTGTCATTTCTGCACCGCTGAGGTGCCTGCATTGGTCGGCGATGTGCCGGAACACCCGCGCCGGATCGGTTCCGGAGAGCAGCTCTGTGGCGATGTCACGCGTGGCTTCGATCCAGGACTGCCGGAGTTTGGACTGTTCGTAGAGCCGGGCGTTGTCGATCGCGATGCCGGCAGCCGCGGCGAGTGCCTGAACCAGCACCTCGTCGTCTTCGCTAAAAGGTTGTCCGCCCGCCTTCTCGGTCAGGTACAGGTTGCCGAATACCTCGTCGCGGATCCGTACGGGTACTCCGAGGAATGTCCGCATCGGTGGGTGGTGAGCCGGGAAGCCGACAGAAGCAACGTGGTGCGAGATATTGTCGAGCCGAATGGGTTTGGGGTCGTCGATCAGCACGCCGAGGACGCCCAGCCCCTCGGGCAGGTGGCCGATCTGCGCGTGCATCTCTTCACTGATGCCTTCGTAAATGAACTCGACAAGTTCGTGGTCGCGCCCCCGCACGCCCACCGCCCCATATTGCGCGTCGACGAGCTCGATCGCGGTGTGCACGATCGTCCGCAGGGTTTCATCGAGCTCCAGGCCCGACGTGACCACCAGCATGGCCTCGACCAGACCGTCAAGCCGATCGCGGCCTGCCACGATTTGCTCTACACGGTCCTGGACCTCCATGAGCAATTCGCGGAGGCGCAGTTGGGATAACGTATTGCGGAGCGGGCGCATGCTGGTTTCCACGCCTGGCTCGACTTCGTCGGCCACGGCCCCATTGTCCACGCGTGGGGACTAGGTCGGCACCGAAACTGATCAACTTCTTGACGAGGCTGCTGGTTTGCGCCGGCTTACCAGTTGCTGATGCTGGATGCTCTGATACTCCTCGCGGATGAACGCCATGGTCTGTTCTCGTCTGGCCTGTTCGGCGCGATCACGAATCCCCCGCATCATTTTCTGCTCCATGACGAAGTGAGGAATGTCGAACAAGCTATGGCCGACTGCCCCGCCACTGCCACGAACGATCAGCCGTGTCCATCCGATCTGCTGGCGCAGGCAGAAGGTCCAGGCGCCGGAAGCCCTTTCGCCACGTCGTACGCGTCGGAGGTCATCGGGTGACATCAGCACCAAGTGCGATTTCGGCTTGACCGCCGCGATCACCTGCCGAGCCCGTTCGCCATATCGACGCGCCAGCCATACCGTGTCGCCGACGCGGATGTTCTGCCACTCGGAGTGGACCGCCTTCGCGTTGTGAATGTGTGCGCCCGCCGCCTTCTCCAGCCAGGAGTAACTGTAGAAGCCGCCGCGATCCTCGCCGATCTGTGCTAACCAGGGCCACACCATCTCCACCGGCGCGTCGATGGTGAGCGCCCGGGTAGTCCTCGATAGGTCGGCCGCCACGAGTTCGTCGCCGGGAAGGACGGCGGTGATCTCTTCGTCGTCTGCACCCCAGCGGGATATCCATTGCTCCAGCGGGCCACGAGAAAGCGCGATGGCGCCAACCGCTGCCATCAAGTCGGCCAGCCACGTCCGTTGTTTGCCCATACGCCGACGCTAGGAAAAGCGCTCAACTTAACTAAGAGTCCAAGGTCCTCAGCGCCTGGGTCCAAAGCGCCCTCTCGCTACGCACGCAATTGCGAATAGGGACCGAAGTCCCGGCCAGGGGGGCCGTTTGTCGGTCGCGCAGGGGCGTGTCCCGGCGCATGGTTAACGCATGACGACGAAGACGATGCGCGTCGCGGCAGCTGCGGCTCTCCTTTACGCCGCGAGGCGGTACTACCGTAACTGGGGCACGACCAAGGAAGAGTGCGCCAAATACCTACCCGGTGACGAGCTCATCGATCGCCCCGTGGTCCGATCAACGGAGGCGGTGTGGATCAATGCGTCGGCGAATGCGGTGTGGCCGTGGTTGGTGCAGATGGGCCAGGACCGCGGCGGCCTGTACAGCTACGAAGCGCTGGAGAATCTCGTCGGCTTGGATTACCACAACGCCGATCGGATACATCCAGAATGGCAACGGCTCGCTCCGGGCGATCGTGTCCGGCTGGCGCCAAGGGGCTGGATGGGTCTTCGGGACGGCTTTGCCCTCACTGTTGCCGAGGTCATCGACAAGCAGGCCGTCATGCTGTGCGCGGGCCCACAGGGCCATCCCCTGGACGCCGTTTGGTCGTTCAACGTCATTCCGTACTGGGAGGATCGCTGCCGGCTTCTGGTGCGATCCCGGACACGGCGGCGCCACTGGGCCGACGCGGTGACCATCGAGTGCGCTGCCCCGGCGAAGGCGCTGGTGACAAGGGGAATGCTTCGCGGCATCAAGCGCCGCGCAGAAGCCCGCCTAAACGACGTTGAATTCCCGATCGGGCTCGGAGCCGAAGGCGAATCGCCGACCGGTGACGCTCACGGGGCGAATGCGGACGAAATGCTGCTTGACGGTAGCCGTCCAGGGAAGTAGCTGCGCTCGCTCGGCCTCGTCTAATTCCTCGTTGGTGCGGAGGGTGCGCGCCATCCCCTTGACGATCACGCTCCAGCCGTCGACCGCGTTGTGGTCGTCGACTTCGAACAGGACGTTGTTGTTGATCGCTGCGCTGATCAACTTGGTGCCCTCTGCGGTACGGAAAAGAATAGTGCGGTGCTGAACCACGAAGTTGACAGGAAAAATCTCGGGCTGGCCGTCGACAGCCGTCACGAGGCGCCCCAACGCCTCGCTCGACATCAAATTCCAGCACTCGGACTCGGGCAGGATCGAGATCGGTTGAGTGTCGTTGGTCATGAGGGCGACGCTACCGACGACGGCTGGCAGATGGAGTGGTCCAAAGTCCTTCAAACGACGAACCAACGACCCCGAATGGGACCTTCGGCACCAATCAATGGGCTGAATTAGCCGGGGACCTACGCCGCTCTGTCAGGGACCAAAGACTCCTCAGTAAGCCTCGACGCATCCATAGCGTCAGTGATGCGGCTTGCCACCTGCGACCGCGTACCGTCCGACTGGGAGTCAACGATGTCACAGAACACAATCGCCAAACCCGCGCAACCGCGCCCCGTCGGTCCGAGGGCAGGTCTAGGCGTGGTCGCCCTGACGGCCATCGTCGTCGGGTCGATGATCGGCAGCGGCATCTTCGCGTTGCCGTCCCAGATGGCCGCCAGCGCTGCGCCAGGTCCACTCATCATCGGTTGGGCGATCACCGGTGTCGGCATGCTGATGCTGGCCTTCGTATTCCAGACACTGGCCACCCGTAAGCCCGACATCGACGGCGGCGTATACGGCTATGCGCGAGCCGGATTCGGTAACTACATCGGCTTCACGTCGGCCTTCGGTTATTGGATGTCGGCCTGGGTGGGCAACGTGGCGTATCTGGTTCTGCTGTTCTCGACGCTGGGCTACTTCTTTCCCCAGTTCGAGGGCGGCACAACGGTACCCGCGATCATCGGCGCGTCGGTCGTCTTGTGGATCGTCCATGCGATGACGCTGCGCGGTGTGCAGACGGCCGCGGTCGTCAACGTCGTGGTCACCATCGCCAAGGTGGTGCCGATTGTCGTGTTCATCGCCATCGCCGCGGTCGGATTCAAGGCGGGGCTGTTCACTGCCGACATCTGGGGCAAGGCAACAGAAATCGACGGGGCGACGCTTGGCGACACCATGTCCCAAGTCAAGAACATGATGCTCGTGACCGTCTGGGTGTTCATCGGCATCGAGGGTGCGGCGGTCTACTCGCAGCGCGCCGGGAAGCGCAAAGATGTCGGTCGCGCCACGGTCATGGGTTTCGCCGGGGTGCTGGCGTTGCTGCTTCTGGTCAACCTGTTGTCCTACGGCTTGATGGCCCAGGCCGAACTCGCGGGGGTGCCCGATCCGTCGATGGCCGGCGTGCTGGAGAACGAGGTCGGAAGCTGGGGCGCGGCCTTCATCTCCATCGGCCTTGTGGTCTCACTGCTCGGCGCATTGATCGCCTGGGTGCTGCTGTGCGTTGAGATCCTTCGGCTGCCTGCCATGGAAGGTGTGATGCCGAAGGCGCTGGCCAAGGAAAACGCGCACGGGGCTCCCGCGACCGCGTTGTGGGTGACCAATCTGTGCGTGCAGGCGTTGCTGCTTTGGACACTGGCCAACGAGAGCACTTACACAAACCTGGTCTACCTCGCCACATCCCTGATCCTGCTCCCCTATCTGTGGTCGGCGGCGTACCAGGTGCTGTTGGCGGTGCGCGGTGAGACCTACGAGTCCGGCCACGGCCGGACCCGCGACCTCGTCATCGGGGTGATCGGCCTGGCGTACGCCGTGTGGCTGGTCTACGCGGGCGGTCTGGAGTACCTGCTCATCGCGGCGGTGTTCTACCTTGTCGGCACCGCGCTGTTCGTGTGGGCCCGCAGGGAAAGCCGCCTGCCCACCTTCACGGCGCCCGAGTGGGTTGTCGTCGGGGTGGTGGCACTGGCCTCCGTCGCGGCCGTCGTGATGATGGCCACCGGAAACCTCGCAGTCCTGTGAAGGGCACAGATTCCCGGCTGGGCGTTTGGTCGGAGGCGGGCCGGCTGCGGCGGGTGATGGTCTGCGCGCCGGGCCTGGCCCATCAACGGCTCACGCCGGACAACTGCCACGAGCTTTTGTTCGACGACGTCATCTGGCTTCAGCAGGCCCGCCGCGACCACTTCGACTTCGTCGCCAAAATGGTCGACCGCGGCGTCGAGGTGCTCGAACTCCAAGACCTGCTCGCCGACGTCGTGGCGAAGCCCGACGCCCGCGACTGGTTGCTGGACCGCACGGTGACCGACGATCTGGTGGGCCCCGGACTGACCCGCGAGATCCGGGCCTGGCTGGCCGAGTTGGCACCAGACCGGTTGGCGGAGTTCCTCATTGGCGGCGTCGCCTATCAGGACGTCATCGGCGAGGTGGACAGTGCCTTCCTGACGTTGTTCAACCATTTGGACCCTGCCGGTTTCGTCCTCCGACCGCTACCGAACACGCAGTTCATGCGCGACAACTCCGCGTGGATCTTCGGGGGCGTGACGCTGAACCCGATGTACTGGCCCGCGCGACGTCAGGAGACGCTGCTCACCACCGCGGTGTACAAGTTCCACCCCGCCTTCGCCGACGAGAAGCACGATGTGTGGCTGGGCGACCCCGACGGTGCGCCGACCGACCACGGACAGGGCACGCTCGAGGGCGGCGACGTGATGCCGATCGGCAAGGGTCTCGTCGTCATCGGCATGGGCGAGCGGTCGTCGCATCAGGCCATCACGCAGGTCGCACGCAACCTCTTCGCCGCCGGGGCGGCCGAGCGGGTGATCATCGCTAGCCTCCCGAAGACCCGCTCCGCCATGCACCTCGACACCGTGTTCACGTTCTGTGACCGCGACCTGGTCACGGCGTTCGCGCCGGTGGTCGACGGCATCGTGCCGATCAGCCTGCGCCCAGACGAGAGCGCGCCGTCGCGCCTGGACGTCCGGCGCGAACCCAAGGGGTTGATCGAGACGATCGGCGACGCGGTCGGCGTGGACTTCCGGGTGGTCGTCACCGCAGGCGACGTCTACGGCATCCAGCGCGAGCAGTGGGATGACGGCAACAACGTGGTCGCGCTCGAGCCGGGTGTCGTCATCGGCTACGACCGCAACACTCTGACCAACACAGCGCTGCGCAAGGCGGGTGTGGAGGTCGTCACCATCGACGCCAGCGAGCTGGGCCGGGGCCGCGGAGGCGGCCGGTGCATGACGTGCCCCATCCTGCGCGATCCGCTCTACACCTGATCGCATCCACCGAAGGAACAACCCATGGCGTTCAACAATCGCAACCGCAGCCTGCTCAGCTTGGTCCACCACACGGACAGGGACCTGCTCTATCTACTCGATCTGTCGCGGGATCTCAAGCGGGCCAAGTACTCTGGCCTCGCTCATCCCACCCTTGCCGGTAAGAACATCGCCCTCATCTTCGAGAAGTCGTCGACGCGCACCCGCTGTGCTTTCGAGGTGGCGGCGTACGACGAGGGCGCCCATGTCACGTATATCGATCCAAACTCCTCGCAGATCGGGCACAAGGAGTCGATGAAAGACACCGCGCGGGTGCTCGGTCGGATGTACGACGCGATCGAGTACCGCGGCGCCGGCCAGGAGATCGTCGAGGAGTTGGCCGAGTATGCCGGGGTGCCGGTGTTCAACGGTCTCACCGACGAGTTCCACCCCACCCAGATGCTCGCCGATGTTCTCACGATGACCGAGCACTGCGCTAAACCGTTGACAGACATCTCTTTCGCGTTCGTCGGCGACGGACGCAACAACGTGGCCAACTCGTTACTTCTGGTGGGCGCCAAGCTCGGCATGGACGTGCGAATCGGCGCGCCGCACGATCTGTTTCCCAGCGAAGAGCATGTGACGATGTGCCAAGACTTCGCGACCGCATCCGGGGCCCGGGTCACCGTCACCGACGATCCGGTGAAGGCGGTGAGCGGCGTCGACTTCATCTACACCGACGTATGGGTGTCGATGGGTGAGCCCGTCGAGACATGGGGCGACCGCATCGACATGCTCCTCCCGTTTCAGGTCAACTCCGAACTGATGGGTGCGGCAGGCAATCCCAGGGTGAAGTTCATGCATTGTCTGCCCGCGTTCCATAACTGCGAGACGAAGGTCGGCGCACAAATCTCCGCGCAGTACCCGTACCTCGCGAACGGTATCGAGGTCACCGAGGATGTCTTCGAGAGTCCGGCGAACATCGCCTTCGAGCAGGCCGAGAATCGGATGCACACCATCAAGGCGGTCCTGGTGGCCGCGCTCAGTTGAGGACGACATGCGCATAGTGATCGCGCTCGGCGGCAACGCGCTGCTGCAGCGCGGGCAACCGATGACCGCGGAGAATCAGCGGGCCAACATCCGGACGGCAGCCGAAGCCATCGCCGCGGTGACACCCGGTAACGAGATCGTGGTCGCTCACGGCAACGGCCCCCAGGTGGGCCTGCTGGCTTTGCAGGCGGCGGCCTACCACGACGTCGCGCCGTACCCCCTCGACGTGCTCGGCGCCCAGACCGAGGCGATGATCGGCTACGTGATCGAGCAGGAACTCGGCAATCTGCTGCCCGCCGATCAGTCGCTCGCAACCATCCTGAGCATGATCGAGGTGGATCGCGACGACCCCGCCTTCGCGCACCCGACCAAGCCGATCGGCCCGGTATACGACAGGGAGACGGCCGAACGCCTCAGGGCCGCGAGCGGTTGGGCGATCGCGCCGGACGGAGACAAGTTCCGCCGTGTGGTCGCCAGCCCGAAACCTCAGCGCATCTTCGAGATCGGACCGATTCGTAGCCTCGTCGAGCGGGGCACGATCGTGGTCTGCGCCGGCGGGGGTGGCATACCGACGATGTATGACGATGATGGCACGCTGCACGGGGTAGAAGCCGTCATCGATAAGGACCTTGCGTCGGCTCTGCTGGCCGAGCAACTCGACGCCGACCTACTCGTCATCGCCACCGACGTCGACGGCGTCTACACCGACTGGGGGACACCGCAGGCGACTCGCCTTGGTCTCGTCACTGCAGGGGACCTCGACCGACTGGACCTGCCCGCGGGCTCGATGGGCCCCAAAGTCGAAGCTGCGTGTGGCTTTGCGCGGACCACGGGCAATGAGGCAGTCATCGGATCGCTTGTCGACATCGCGAAGATCGTCGACGGCACAGCAGGCACGCGGGTTCGCCCTTGATGGACTGGGCGATCGGAGTGGCCGGGGCTCTGCTCGTAGCAGTGGTGGTCCGGGACGTGTTCCACACGCTGTTCCACCCGATCGGCCACGGCAGCATTGCGCCGCAGGTGATGAAGTTCGTCTGGTGGGTGCTGCGGCTATTCCGGTCAGATCGCCGGATCGCATCGTTGACCGGTCCGCTGGGCATTGCACTGGTCGTGCTTACCTGGGGGGCAATAGCGGTGCTCGGCTGGGCAATGGTGTACTTCGCGCAGATGCCCAATGGCTTCGCCTACGGCTCTGAACTGAATCCCGCTCACCGCAACGACGTCTTGGACTCGCTGTATGTGTCATTGGTGACCATCGGGACGCTCGGGTTCGGCGATATCGTGCCCACGTCGCCGCTTCTTCGTCTGATCGTTCCGCTGGAGGCTCTGTTCGGCTTCATGCTGCTCACCGCCGCGGTGTCCTGGGTTCTCCAGATCTACCCCGCCCTGCACCGCAGACGCGTTCTGGCGCTGCAACTCTCGACGCTACGGGAGGCGCGGCGAGCGGACCCAGCCCTGGGAATCGATAGCGTACCCACTGACGTTCTCACCGGACTTGCTGCCGCTGTCGTCGAAGCCCGCAACGACTTCACTCAGTACGGTGCGACGTACTACTTTCGCGACCTCGAGGCTGACGCTTCGTTGGCGGCATCGCTTGAATACGCCACCGCGCTTGCGGTTGAGGCCGTTGATAGCGCGCTTCCGCAGACACGGCTCGCAGGTGGGCTCATCACCGCCGCCGTAGACAGCCTCGCCGAACTGCTCAACCAAGAATTCTTGCGCTTCGACGGAGATACTGCGGCTGTCATCAAGGCCTACGCCGCGGACCACCGACATACCAGCTGAACGTTACTGCTGCCGCCCGACGATAACCGGCACGCGAGCCTCCTGAGCTACGGCGGTACTGACTGAACCGAGCAACATTTCGGCGAATCCGCCGCGGCCGTGGCTCCCTACGACGACGAGTTGGGCCTTCTCAGCCTGTTCGAGAAGATGGCGGACGGGCCGCTCAAACTCGACCACACGCTGGACCGTGACCTCCGGATAGCGTTCCTGCCAGCCGGCAAGGCTCGCGGCAAGCGTCGTGTCCGCCGCGGATTGCACGGCCGCGGAGTCGAATCCGAAGACGGTGGATATGTCGGTATCGCTCCATACGTGCAACGCCACCAAATCCACTCCCCGCCAGGACGCTTCGTCAAACGCGATCGCTATCGCCAACTCCGACGCCCGTGAGCCGTCAATCCCCAACACGACCGGCAGCCTCGGGGATTGGGGCGAGGACGGTACCTCGTGGTGAATCACCGCGACCGGACAATGGGCGTGATGGATCAACCCTGTGCTGACCGACCCGAGCGAGCGATGCTGTCCGGTTCGGCCACCACATCCGACCACCATCAGCTGGGCTTCTTTTGACAGATCGACAAGGGCCGGTACGTATCTCCCGAAGAGCATTTCACTGCCGATCTCCGGCCGATTCCCGCCAGTGGTGCTGTCCTCGACGACCTTGACGGCGTCGGCGATGACCCTGCGGCCATCGTTCTCCTGGATTTCGAGAACCTCCTGAGGGACTCGGCCCCCAGGCCACGCCAGTGTTGCCGTCGCGACCGATAGTGGAGCTACAACGTGAACGACGGTAAGGGGGACGTGACGCATCGCTGCCGCCCGTGCTGCCCACTTCACCGCCAACTGTGACGAGGGGGATCCGTCGGCGCCTACGACGACTCCGTGATGTGAGATGCGCTTGAACATTTCGCGTCCTCCTCAGCGATGGGCGGCTATCGATGACGTTAAGGATCCGGCGTTAGTCCAGGCTGGAGGCGTTGGTCCCGAACAATGGCGCCAAACGGCCTCAAGCCGGGAAGCGGCGAAGTGCCCGGTGCTCGTGGTTCGCAGTTAGCACGCGGGGTCGACGCCGACGCCGACCGGATGAGTTTCCTCGCACAGCCGTATTGCCTGCTCACCTAGATCGCGAGACAACATATCCGTTGCGCCTCCGCGACGGATTCAGCCAGTGGCCGGCCGGTGTCGATGTGATATTCGCCCGACGACACCGATCGATTCGTTTCCAGCGCAGCTGCGATCTGTGGTGTTGCGTCAGAGGATGATTCGGCCCGATCCTCTATCCGCGTGGCTGCGACCTCAAGTGGCAATGAGCAAGTCAGTTCGACTAGAGGCACGGCGTTTTCGGCCGCCAACTTCCTGGCTCGTTCGCGCTGACCCTGATCACGCCAAGTTCCGTCCAGAATCACCGACGTACCACGTCGCAACAGCAGCCCAGCTTGCCGAAGCACTTCGTCGTAGACCTTCGCCACGTTCTCGCGGGAGTACAGGCCCTCATCGAGCCCGCCGGCGATGCCCAGAAGAGAACCGGCCCTCCGCAACTGCCTACGTGTGTCGTCAGTCGAAATCACCTGCGCATCAATTCGTTTGGACAATCCCTTCGACAGGGTCGTCTTTCCGGTGCCGGGACCGCCACCGACGAGGATGAGGCGCACGGTGGCCAAACGGAGACGCTTCAGCGCGATGTCGATGTGTCGGCGCGCATGCGCCCGGGCGTCGTGGTGACCCTGACTGACTCGGATGCAGTCAACCTTGGCGCGGACGACCGCCCGGTAGGCGACGTAGAAGTGTGTCAACGAAGTCGGTGCGGGATCGTCAGCTCGGCGACGGTATTCATCGACGAAGGCGTCGCCGAGATCCGGGCGACCGAGAAATTCCAGATCCATGGCGAGGAACGCCACGTCGTCGATGCCGTCGATGTAGCGAAGTTGGTCGTCGAACTCCAGGCAGTCCAACAGCGCAGGTCCTTCCGGCACACAGAAGATGTCGTCGGCGAGCAGATCGCCATGTCCGTCGATGATGCGTCCCTCGCCCAAACGCTTTTGGAAGAGGGCGGCGCGACCGGCGATGAATTGGTCGACCATTCTCGTCACTTGGGCGACTGACTCTCGCTCGACGATGCCGCTTCCATGCTGCTCCAATTCAGCGAGGTTCTGGTGCCATCGTGCCGAAATCGCGTCAGGCCTTCCCTCGGCCTCGATCGCCGGCCCTCGCGCGGCTTCTCGATGGAACTGCGCGAGCATCTCGGCCATGACGCAGAGATGCTGCAGCACCGGCTCACCGGCTTCAACAAGTGATGCCAGCCGGGTGGCATCGGGGTAGCGGCGCATCTCGATTACCGGTTCGGACAGTTCACCCGCCGGGCCGCTGTATTGGGCTACACCCAGGTAACTCTGAGGGGCGAGCCTGCGATTGAGCATTACTTCGCGCTCGCAGGCATGTTGGCGACTAGCGAGGGTGCTGAAGTCCAGAAAGTCGGTGATCACTGGTTTCTTGACCTTGT
>JBKPSU010000031.1:0-27123 GCA_046735135.1 Actinomycetota bacterium | reverse complement strand
ACGAAAATCATGACCAGCGAACGCGGAATCGCCTTCATGTCCGAACCCCCCGCGCCCCGGAACCTAACGCCACGAACCGGCAGCGACGATGTGGCGACGCCTGCCGACCGGGCAACTTGCAGCACACGAGCATCTTGCACCGCTCGAGTCCGTGTTTGCAGACAAATCGAGACGCTTTTCGCGCTTCGGACCACCCCATACAGGCCATTCCCGTCGGGTCACGCAGATAAGCAAACGGTCAGGACGCCTCGTCGACGCCAAATGACAGCTGCGACGTTTTTCCTTCCATCGAGCGTTTGCCGACCGTAGGCTCGGGCGCAGATTTCAACTGAGACGGGAGCCTCAATGAGAAGAGTGAGGGTCGGCGGTATCGCCATCATGGCCGTCGTACTCGGCCTTGCCCTGGCGGGCTGCGGATCCAATGAGAAGAAATCAGAGGAGACGTCGAAGTCAACCACCTCCAACTCGTCGGCCACACCCACCTCGACCCCGGAGGCCAAGGCCAACCTGAGCATTCCCGACTACATCAAGCAGCAAGGCATCACCGAAGCGCCGGTCAAGAAAGGTGATCCCGGTTCTCCCGAAATCAACCTGCCGTTCCCACCCGGGTGGGAGGACATGGGAGGTCAAACTCCGCCGTGGGCATGGGGCGCGATGAAGTACACCGCCGACCCCGCGATGGCCGCCGCACCGCCGACGATCATTGCCCTGCTGTCAAAGCTGACCGGCAACGTCGATCCGGCGAAAATCCTTCAGTTCGCCCCCGGCGAGATGAAGAACCTGCCCGGATATGAGGGCGACGGCTCAGGTTCGGCGAGCAAGCTCGGCGGCTTCGATGCATGGCAAATCGGCGGCACGTACATGAAGCAAGGCGTCAAGCACGCAGTGGCGCAGAAGACCGTGACCATTCCCGCCGCGGACGGCCTTTTCGTCCTGCAGATCAACGCAGACGGAACCGAGGCTCAGATGCCGATCCTGATGGACGCCACCACCGTCATCGACGAGCAGACAACAATCACGCCGGCGCCGTGACCGCGGTGCGACCGCCGGCTCCCAACGAGCCGCCGCCGCCCCAGCGCGGCCTGACCCGGGAGGAGCGAGACCGCGACATCAGCGCGGCCTCGAGCGGGTCCGTCGGCCGATCGTGGTCGTCAACGCGCCGTAGTCAGGCGCGCGACACTGCCGATGCGTCGGCAACCTGCTCGGGCGTCGGCCGCACACCCGTATACCGCTCGAACTGCTCGGCCGCCTGCAGCGCGATCACCTCTCCGCCGGTGATGACCTTTACGCCTGCTTCGCGCGCCGCGGTGATCAACGGGGTTTCCGACGGCAGCGCGACCACGTCGAAGACGGTGTCCGCCTTGGCAATTGTCGAAGTCTCGAACGCCTGCGAGTGCTCGTCGGGTCCGCCTGCCATCCCGATCGGCGTGACGTTGACGATGACGTCGGCGGTGTGCGAGCCCACCTCGGCGGCGTACTCGTAGCCGAGGTGCTTCGCCAGCGCGGCACCGGTCTCGGCATTTCGGGCCACGACGATGCCGCTGTGAAAGCCGCTGTCCCGGAACGCCGCACCGACAGCACTGGCCATCCCGCCACTGCCGTGGATCAACACCGACTTGGAGGCATCCAGCCCGTGCTCGTCGATGAGCCGCTGCACGGCGATGTAGTCGGTGTTCGACGCGGTCAGGCGTCCGTCGTCGTTGACGATGGTGTTGACGGCGTTGATGGCCCGCGCCGAGTCCTGCACCCGGTCGACGAGCGCGATGACGTCCTGCTTGAACGGCATCGACACCGAGCACCCGCGGATGCCCAGCGCACGGACCCCGCCGATCGCGGCGGCGATATCCGTTGTGGTGAAAGCCTTGTAGATGAAGTCCAGCCCCAACAGGTCGTACAGATAGTTGTGAAACCTGGTGCCGATATTGCTCGGCCGGGCCGCCAGCGAGATGCACAGCCGGGTGTCTTTGCTCAGCGGTGGACGCATCAGCCGACGACACCGATGACTTGTCTTGCCGTACTGTAGATTTCGCGGTACAGCTCGCGGGTGATCGACAAGTCGCGCAGCGCGGGCACGTCGATGACCGTCGTCACCACTCCGAGATCCTCGCGTTGCCATTCCGCCCCGAACCGCTCCAGGATCTTGCGCATCGCGAGGTTGTCGGACAGCACCCGCGCCGAGAACCGCCGGACCCCGTCGCCGCGGGCCGCGACCGCCAAGGCCGCCATCAGGAACGAGCCAACGCCGCGTCCCTGGTAGTCGTCGCCGACGATGAACGCCACTTCTCCAAGCGTCGGGTCGGTTTCATCGCGGACGAAGCGGGCGTCGGCAACCACCGGACCGTCCTCTCCCTCCGTCATCACCCAAACGAAGTGTTGCTTGTAGTCGACCTCGAACAGATAGCTCATCAACGACTTGCTCGGCGTGCGCGGCGTCTGGAACCGTCGGTAGAGCGTCTCGCTGGAGTACTCGATCGTGCCGTCCGAGGTGCGTTCGCTGTCGCCCGGCAGCACAGGACGCAGGTAGAGCCAGCTGTCGTCGCGCATCTGAACGGGAATGGGCGTGATGAAAGCGGCCAGCCGTTGGCGCCCCGTCCGCACCAGCTTGTCCATCATGCCCGGCACGTCGAGCATCGCGGCAAAGGCGCCGTGACCCCCGATCCAGCCGGATAGCGGCCCTGTTGCGACCACAGTCGCCGTCCGCGGCGTGTCGCGAAGCAGGGCGATCTCCCCGACGATTTGAGGCGGCGACAGCTGCACCACGGTGGGCTCTCCGTCGCTGCTGGTGTGTGTGATCTCGGCGCGTCCGGAATCGATCAGCAGAAACGATTCCGCCCGTTCGCCTTGTCGCATGAGGACCTGGCCCGCCGCCGCGTTCAGCGAGCGCAGTTGCGCCGCCAGCGGTACAAGGGCATCCGGACGGCAGCCCTTGAAAATCTCGAGGGCAGCGAGTTCGTCCGCGCTGACAGCCGTCAGTCCGGCCACGCCACGAGGCTACAACCTAGGACCCGTCGGGCGCGGAGATCTCAGTGGCTTCGGATCGTCCGCGCAGCACCTCGCTGCCCTTGGCGACCCAATGCGTTCGTTCGGCCTCGTCAGCCCGTTCGATGGCCCCAGACGAACACAGGATCCGCCGATCCGACGTCTTCGCGAGATCGGCGAGCCGCGCCGCCTCGTTGACCGCATCGCCGATCACCGTGTACTCGTAGCGATTTTCTGCGCCGATGTTCCCCGCAAACACCGCGCCCGCCGACACACCGATACCGAAATCGACCAGCGGCAACTCGCGTAGCTGGTCGGCGAGGGTCCGCGCAGTCGCCAGCGCCGCCGAAGCCGCTCCGCTGGTCCGCAGCGGCGCCCCGAAGACTGCGAGCGCGGCATCGCCCTGAAACTTGTTGATCATCCCGTCGCGTTCGTCGACGGCGTTGACGACGATCCGGAAGAAGCCGTTGAGCACATCGGCCACTTCCTCGGGCGGGTGGCTGGCGGCCAGCTTCGTCGACCCTGTCAGGTCGATGAAAAGGATTGCGGCCTCTTGGACGCCACCCGACATCGACGTGCCCTCTTCGATGGCTCGTCGCGCGACGTCGGTGCCGACGTGCCGGCCGAACAGATCACGCACCCGCTCCCGCTCCGCCAATCCGGCGACCATCTTGTTAAAACCGCCTTGCAGTCGGCCGATTTCGGAACGCTCGAACATCTCGACCTCGGTGTCGAACCGACCCTGCTCGACCTCGGCCATTGCATCGATGACCTCGCAGATCGGGTCGGAGATCGACCGCGATGTGAGGAGCATCGTCGGCAAGCCGAGAAGTACCGCCGCCAGAGCGACAACAAGGATGGCGATCTCCACCGACGCAGTCTTCGGTATCAGCCAGCCGTTCGAACGCACTACGATCAGCGCCATGATGACGGCGCACGGCAATCCGCTGCACAACAGCCACAGCAGAATGAGGCGCGCCAGCACTCCGGGTGCGGCGATGAGGCGCTCCGAGGTTTGTGTGGCGGCGGCGAGGATCGGTCGGACGATGTTCATGGTCAGCAGGAGTCCGATGCCCGACGCCGCGGATCCGCCGAGCACCACCCCGAGCACGGTCGGCACGATGATGCCGATCCCGCCGTCGGGGTTGAGCGCGACGGAGATCGCACCGCTCACGACCCAGGTGCCCGCGAGAAGCGCAGACTGGCGAGCGAGCAAGCGGGTCAACGCGTTTCGCTGACGCTCGTCTGGTTCGAGCCCGTGATCGAACCACCGCAGTGTCGGCGTGATGTTCAGCGCGCCACCGACCGCCACCACCACCGTCCCGACCGTGACCAGCACCGCCGAGCCGATGATGTTCTTCGGCGTGAAGTAGTGCTGCGTCCCCAGGAGCGCCTCGCCGCCGAGCGGAATCAGGATGGCGACGGCCGCACTGACCGACAGAAGGTACGCACCGGCGAGCCGGGTCGCATAGTTGATCGCCAACCCGCTCATGTGAACAAGGTAGCGATCGGCACCCTCGTCTACGGGAGCGGCTTGAACTCGAGGTGCAGTTCGGCGAGTCCACGCATGATGAATGTCGGCTCGTAGCTGTACCGACGGGCGTCCGGCGGACCGTGATGCTGCTCTGAAACCCTGAAGTCGGTCATCCGGTCGAGAATCCGGTTCACCGAGATCCGGCCCTCCGTGCGCGCCAGCGGCGCTCCAGGACAGGAGTGCACGCCGCGGATGAACGCGATCTGCTCGCGCACATTGCGCCGGTCGGGGCGAAAGGTGTCGGGATCCTCGAATTTGCGCGCATCGCGGTTGCACGCGCCGGGCAGCAGCATGACCGTGGTACCTGCGGGCACCTCGGTCTCCCCGATGGTCGTCGACGTACGAGCCATCCGGAAATGCGACTTGACCGGGCTCTCCATCCGCAACGTCTCTTCGAGAAAGGCCGGAATGCGCCCGCGGTCTTCTCGCAGGTACGCCTCATACTCCGGGTTCTCGGCGATGATCCGCATGGCCGAACTGACCAACTTCGTCGTCGTCTCGGTGCCTGCGGCGAACAGGAACGTCGACAAGTTCATGACGTCCTCGATATCCGGCGTCGACCCGTCTTCGTATTTCGCCTGCGCCAGTTCGGTGAGCACGTCTTCTCGTGGCTCACGCCGTCGATCCTCGATATAGCTGAAGAACTTGTCGTTCAACCACTGCAGCGGGTTGTGCGTCGTCGGTGCCTCTTCACCGAGCTGACCGACCAGCTCGCCGGAGAAGACCGCGCGGAACTCCTCGTGGTCTTCGGCAGGCACGCCAAGGAGATCGGCGATAACCAAAAGCGAGAACGGTTTCGCATAAGCCTCGAGGAACTCACACGACCCGCGGTCGATGAACTTGTCGAGCTGTTCATCGGCAAGCCGCCACATGAAGTCTTCGTTCTCCTTGAGGCGCTTGGGGGTGATGAGCTTGTTCAGCAGCCCGCGAGTCCTGGTGTGCAGCGGCGGATCCTGCGTGGTGATGTGCTCGCTCATCGGCACGTTGGCCCGATGCTCCTCGATCAGCTCGGACACGTCGTCCCCGCCGGGCCCGAAGGGCAGACCCGAGAACGGCCCGGCGACGGAGATGCACGACGAGAAGGCTGGGTCTTTGTAGACGGCCAGCGCCTCTTCGTACCCGGTGACGGTCAGCACGTTGAACGGCGTCGCTTGTGTCACAGGACATTTCAAACGCAGATGATCGAAATACGGGTAGGGGTTCGGCACGAGAGCTTCGTCGGTGAAGAAGTCCACGGTGTCGTAATCGGTCAAGACGCACTCCTTACCTTCAGCGGCGAGCAGACGCAAAATCCCCAAAACTCCCCTGTTTACGGGGATTTTGCGTCTGCTCGCACCGGGACTGGGTCGAATAGAACGGGCAGCGATGTCGGAGAGCGGAACACCATGCCGCGGATGTGTGGGTCGTCGCCGTCGGGATCCATCCGCAGATTCGGCAACCGGTCAAGCAAGAGGTTGACGGCCGTGCGCATCTCGAGTCGCGCCAGATGCATGCCGAGGCACACGTGCACGCCATGTCCCCAACTGATGGGAACCTTCGCCTGCCGGAAGATGTCGAAGCGGTCCGGGTCGGAATACCTGTCCTCCTGCCGGTTGGCGGCGCCGAGCATCGGCATCACGGAGGAGCCCTGTGGAATCGACACCCCGGACAGCTCGGTGTCACGCGTCGCCACCCGAGTGATGTTCAGCAGCGGCGCATCCCACCGCACCGCCTCCTCGATCGCCTGTGGAATCAGCGACCGGTCGGCGCGGATCGCCTCGAGTTGATCCTCGTTCGTCAACAGCCCGAACAGCAGATTGCCGAGCGACCGGTACGTCGTCTCCACGCCGGCAGGCAGCAGCAGCCGGATGAACGAATAAATGTCCTCGTCGTCGAGCTTGTGACCGTCGATCTCAGCGGCCGCGAGACTGCTGATCAAGTCCTCCCGCGGCTCGGCCCGGCGCGCCTGCAGGATGGGTTTGAAGTAGTCCACCAGTGCCTGCGACGCTGCCTTGCCCCGTTCCGGGTTGACGGTGAAGCTCAGCATTGAGATCGACCAACGCTGAAACTGCGGGAAGTCCTCCTCGGGCAGGCCGAGCAAGGCGGCGATGATGCGCGTCGGGTACGGGAAGGTGAACGTCTTGACCAGATCGGTCTTGCCATCCGACGCGAACTGGTCGATCAGCTCGTTGCCGATGCGCCCAACGATCTCGTCTTCCCAGCGCGCGAGCGCCTTCTGGGTGAACGCCTTAGTCACCAGCGACCGAAGCCTGCCGTGCACGGGTTCGTCCATGCCCAGCATCACGCCATGACCGAGCACGTCACCGAAGATCTGGATGACGACATTCGACGAGTAGGTCTCGTTGTCGCGCAACATCGTTTGAATGTCCTCGTGCCGGTACACGATGAAGACCGGCTTACCCTCCTCACCCGGCATCGCCGACATGTCGATGCGCTGAATCGGCGTCTCATGACGTTGCTTGGCCAACTCGGGGTATGGGTCGCGGACGTCTCCCGAGACGACGTCGTCGAATGCACCGAAGTCCTCGAGGTCGTCGAATAGATCTGACATACTTCTCCTATCAAATAGCCGGGTAGGCTACGGATTTCACTTCTGTGTACTGGTCGAATCCCGTGATGCCGTTCTGACGTCCGACGCCGCTGGCCTTATAGCCGCCAAACGGTGTGTCGGCGCCGTATCCGGCAGTACCGTTGAGGCCGATGAACCCGGCGCGCAGCCGTTTGGCGACCGCAAGAGCGCGCTCGAGCGTGCCCGCCATGACGTTGCCCGCGAGGCCGTATGCGCTGTCGTTCGCGATCCGCACGGCGTCGTCTTCGTCGTCGAACGGGATGACGACGAGCACCGGCCCGAAGATCTCCTCCTGGGCAATGGTCATCGAGTTGTCGACGTCGACGAAAAGCGTTGGCTTGACGAAGAACCCCTTGTCCATCCCGTCGGGCGCCTCGGCTCCGCCGACGAGCATCCGCGCGCCTTCCTCGACACCCTTGTCGATATAGCCGCGGATTCGGCTGCGCTGCTTGTCGGAGATCACCGGTCCACATATCGTGGCGGCGTCCTGCGGATCGCCTGGCGCGACACCTTCGTAGATGCCCTTGAGGATTTCGACGCCCTCGTCGTAACGGGAACGCGGCAGCAGCAGGCGCGTCGGCATCGCACAACCCTGACCCGCATGCATGCACGGCGCGATGCCCATCATGCAGCCCAGCGCGAAATCGGCGTCGTCCAGCACGATGGTCGCCGATTTGCCGCCGAGTTCGAGGAAGAGGCGCTTCATCGTCGCGGCGCCCTTCTCCATGATCCGCTTGCCGACGACCGTCGAGCCCGTGAATGAAATCAGGTCGACCTTAGGTGACAGCGTGAGTTCCTCGCCGACGAAATGGTCCGACGCCGTCACGACATTCACCACACCCGCTGGGATGTCGGTGTTCTCCGCGATCAGCCGGCCGATGCGGGTCGCGTTGAACGGTGTGTTCGGAGCCGGCTTCAGGACGACGGTGTTGCCCGTGCCCAGCGCCTGACCCAGCTTCTGAATGGTGACCTCGAACGGGAAGTTCCACGGCACGATCGCGCCCACTACGCCGGCCGGTTCGCGCCATACCTTACGAGTGGTGTTCATGCCGGTGAGCGACACCATCGCGTCGCCAAGCGATGTCTCCCAAGGATATTCGTCGATCAGCTTGGCGGGATACCGCAGCGCATCGGCCAACGGAGCGTCCAATTGCGGTCCGTGGGTGACCGAGCGCGGACAACCGACCTCCAGGATCAACTCCTCGCGCAGGTCCTCCTGCTCGGCTTCGATCGCGTCCTGCAACTGCAGCAGGCACTTCTGCCGGAATGAGTGATTGGTCGACCAGTCCGTCTCGTCGAAGGCGCGCCGCGCCGCGTCGATGGCGCGGTGCATGTCCTCCTTCGACCCATCAGCGACCTCACCGATGACCTCTTCGGTGGCCGGATTGATGTTGGTGAAGGTGCCTGCCGATCCATCGACGAGCTTGCCATCGATCATCATCTTGGATTCGAAACGAACGGTGGCAGCGTCAGCCATTGTCTTCACTCTCCTGCGGTGGCGATTGCTTGGCTGCGGGCGAGAACCGCATCGCGAGCGACGCTAACCGAGCCATGACGGGCTGCGGAAGCACCTTGGCGGTGAACACCATCGCCCGCTGCGCGGTCGTCAACGGGTAAGCCCCGCCCCGCATCGCGCCCTGTCGGGGTATATCCAGCACCAGTCGCGACATGTGGTGCATTCCAGAAGGGGGCAGAAGCCGGTTGAGCGCCAACAACATCGACGCGTCTGCCCCGACCCCGTGGCGGCGGAACGCCCCGCGGTCGGCCAGCGCCTTCGCCACGCCGTCGGTGAACCGCTCCGGTGATCGGGCGAACTTGATCGCGAACCGGCCGCGGCTGTTTATCGTCTGGTGCAGTCGTGCGTAGGGCCCGCTGAAGTCACGGTCGTCGGTGGTGCCCGCATCGGTGATGATGTCGGTCTTGTAGGTACCGGTGATCAGGACCGTCACCCCGAGGCCGAAGGGCGCGATCTCGGCGGCCAACGATTCGCCCCACCGCTCCATGGCACCCTTGCTGGCCGAGTACGGTGCGGTACCCGGCTGCCCGCGCACCCCGGCCGAGCTGCATACCAGCACGATTCGGCCCTGTCCCGCTGCGCGCATCGACGGCAGCAACGCCTTGGTCAACGCGACCGGGCCCATCACGTGGGTGGCGAACATCTGCTGCCAGAGGTCGATGTCCGTCTCCTCCACCATGCCCGCGGCAGAGATCCCGGCGTTGTGCACGAGCGCGTACGGCGCGCCGACGCGCTCTTCGATTGCCTTGGCGGCGGCCGCGATCGATGCCGAGTCCATCAGGTCTAGCTGGACGCCGATCAGCCGGTCGTCGTCTTCGTCGCTCGCACCTGCCGCCTCGCGCAGCAACGGCATCGCGAGATCGGGTGTGCGCGTGGCGGCGACCACCTGCCAGCCCTCCCGGTAAAGGCGCACGGCCGAAGCGAGCCCCAGACCACGGCCCGCGCCGGTGATGACGACACTGCGCGTCTCAGCCATTCTGACCTTTAGGCGCACACCGGTCACTCTTGGCTCCCAGCTGCACGTCAGGCCTGCCGTCGGGCTGCCCGCTCATCCACGTCGACCAGATGCCAACCGAGTACGGACCGGGCTGGCCGTTCTCCTCGTAATACCCCTGCGGGTCATACACTTTGGCCTCGGGATAGGGCCACGGGCAGGCCACCGATGTCGCCGCTCCGCTGGCCTTGATGACTGCGAACCACGCGCCATAGGCGAAATAGGACACGTTGGTGATCACGAACATCACCAGGAATGTGCCCAGCACCGGCTTGGTGGGGAAGAGCTTTGCTTTCGCGGCCAGCTTCTCTGCCACGGACTTACCGGTGTCGTCGCGATAACAGAGTATCGCCGCTGGCACCATCACGAAGGTGACCGAGAACGACTCCCAGATGAGTGGGAATTGGAATGTCGAACCGGCGAAGACGGATCCGAACGGAATGACCTGCGAGTAGATGTACATACCTGTACGCACCAGGAAGATCTCGAGGCAGGCATCCATGATGAACCCGATCACCAGCACGATCAGGCCAAGGCTCACCAGCGGGTGGCGCGACACGAACGATTCGGGTCCACGCTTCGCCTGCCACCTCCGCAGTATCGCCACGCCAGGGAAATACGGTCCGAAGTAAAACATCACATATCCGAACACCAGGAAGGGTTCGACGGTCGGCGACAGCGACACCAACGGCCATGATTCCGGCCAGTGCAGTAGTTCGGGGTTATAGACCGCGAACGGCGACCAGTTCATGATCGGGTCCTGCCACACGATCAGCGTCGTGCACAAGAACATCAACATGACCGGACTGCCGGGGTTGCGCCTCCAGCCGACGATGAAGATAACGACCAGCGCGATCAGCGCCAGCACGGTGCCGATCTCGTGCAAATACACCCAGTGGTCGAACCCTAAGACGAACTCAACCGGCCGTGGCCTGCCTTCAACGTCTGGGTTGGCGACGCGCGGGTCAAGGTACCTGCGCGACGACAGGGCGAACAGGCTCACGAAGGCGACGAGTGCAACGAAGGCAATCCATCCGCCCCAGCTTCTTTTGTCACCGGATCGCGCCGGCGGTTGCTCATCCACCAGCGACGGACCTTTTGTGGTCATCGAGTCAGCCTTCCTCTCCGAAGCGATCGACAAGATGGGAATTGACGCCGTCCGGATCGAGCGTCCTGGCCACCAGATAGCCCGAGCCCATCCATGCCCGCCGTGTCCATTTGCCAAGCGACACACGGGTTCCGGGTGCCCCGGACGCGGCGGGCATCATCTTGACCCGCTCCAGCGCTTCCTTGACTCCTCGCGGGCTCAACGGGTGCGCATCGGTGAAGGCACGCACCAGAGTGGCTGCAACGTCGTGGTTGACGACGGACACGCAGTACTCGGGACGGCTGCCGTTGTACTTCTGTGCGTACCGGTCGAGCCAGGCCTGTCCGACCTCGTTGTTTTCGTCGTACTGGTCGACTCCGATCCACCCGAGGAAAGCGTTCCACATGATCGGGTTGACCCACGCGTTCTGGAAGGCGGTGGTGGTGAAGCGCGGCGGGTCCCAGCCGACGGCCTCCAGCGCGGGATTGATGAAGACGATCCCGAAGCCGAACCCCAGATGCACGATCGCCTGCGCTTTGGCCTCGTACAGCGTGCTGACGGCCTGATTGATGTCCTGTGCCGTTTGCGCGATCGGCACCTCGGCGACGATGCGGACTCCCTTACGGGCGCATGCGCTTCGGAGGTTCTTGAGGTAGCTCTCGCCGATCAGATTCTGTTCGACCAGCACTCCGATTTCCGTCAGTCCCCGTTTCGCCACCAGATCAGTCAAGAAAATCGGCTCGTCGGTCATCGAGCCCTGGGGGAAGGAGAACGTCCATTCACCGAGCCAGTCATCCGTGCCGGTGACACTGATCGCTGGCACCTTGAAACGCTCCTCGATCGCCTCCCGTACCGGAACACAGTTGTCGGTGATGTTCGGACCGAATATCACCAGGCAGCCTTCGTCCACGAGTTCGGCATAGGCGTCGATGACGGCCTTGACCGAACCCTTGGGTAAACCCTCCACCTCGCGGTAGATCATCTGAACGGGTCTGTCCATGAGCCCTTGTTCGACGGCCTCGGTGAAGACCAGGTCGAATGTCTGGGTGAACGAGGCCAACAGCTCCTCGGGGAAACCGGGTGGCAATGTGAAGTCCATCAGGTAACCGACCTTGATCGGCTCTGCTGTGCTCTCGTAGGACATGCAACCTCCGTTGGTGTGCGACGGCCTCGTCAGTCGATAGGTGGCTGGTCGGCTAGATAGACGTCGATCAGTTCGACGAGGCCACGCGTCACTGTGGAGTCGTCCGTGAGCGGTCCGGCGATGGCGGCGCTGGCGGCGTCGCGCGGGCTCAACCCCTCGGCGATCAGTTGTCCTGCCGCAATGAGCACGCGCGTGGACGCGACTTCGCGCAGTCCGCCGGTTTCCAGTCGTCGGATCGCCTGCCCGAGACGAACGAGTTCGGCGGCGCGGTCGTGACCGATGCCTGCCTCGTTGACGAGGATCTTCTCCTCGACATCCGGTGAGGGGAAACCGAATTCGATCGCAACCATGCGCTGGCGAGTCGAATCCTTTAGGTCTTTCAGCACGCTCTGGTAGCCGGGGTTGTACGACACGACGAGGCAGAAACCGGGCGCCGCCTCCAGCGTCTCGCCGAGTCGTTCGATCGGCAGCTGCCGCCGGTGATCTGACAACGGATGCAGCACCACTGTGGTGTCCTGCCTGGCCTCGACGACCTCGTCGAGATAGCAGATCGCACCTTCGCGCACGGCATGCGTCAGCGGGCCGTCGACCCACTCGGTGTCACCGCCGCGCAGCAGGAAGCGGCCCACGAGGTCGGCGGTGGTCAGGTCGTCATGGCAGCTGACGGTGATGAGCGGGCGGTCCAGATCATGCGCCATCGCCTCGACGAAGCGCGTCTTGCCGCACCCCGTCGGCCCCTTCAGCGCGATGGCCAGACCCTGCCGGTAGGCGGCCCTGAACACCTGCTCCTCGTTGGCCACTGGCACGTAGTAAGGGCGCGGCGGCTTCACCGGCATCATTTCCTCTCTTGGCATCCGCTTTCAAGCACCCTAGCGCGGAACAGATGTTTGGTTCAAGGCTCGGCTAGTCAGGCCATCTTGCGCCGCAGGTCCGCCGTGCGCAGCGCGGCGCGGAAAAGCGGGCCGATAACGTCGGCCAACTGCCTCTGTTTGGGTATCGACGCGTGTGCTGCGCTCCCGAAGACCTTGCTCAGCTCTTCGCTCCCGGTCGCGGCTCCGATCGTCAGGCACAGGCAGCCGACCCCCTGCCTGCGCGCCTCGGCAAGGGCGCGGCGCGCATCGGCGGCGCCATAGATCCGCTCATAGCCGTGGTCGTAGGCCAGCCCGTCCGACAGCACAACGAGCAGTCGTCGTGACGTTCCCGCCTTCTCGGCGATCACCGACGTGCCATGGCGGATGGCCGCTCCGAGCCGGGAGTAGGCGCCGGGGGTGAGGCTGCCGAGACGCTGCATCACCAGAGCATCTAGGTTGTCGTCGAATTGCTTCACGGGAAGCATGTGTACGGCGGAGCGTCCCTGCGACTGGTATGCGTACAGCGCGACACGATCGCCGAGTTCATGCAGCGCGATCGTCAGGGCAGCGGCGGCAGCCCGCTGTTGTTCGTGTACGGTTTGACCGTAAGTGCCTGCCTCGGAGGACGATCCGGAGACATCGAGCAGGACGAGCACCGCCAGATCACGACGACGCCGGAGGTTATTCAGGTAGACGGCTTCGTCGGGCGCCGACCCGGCCAGCGTCTCCACCCGTGCTTCGACCACAGCGTCGACGTCGATGTCGTCGCCCTGAGGCTGCCGGTGAGAGCGGTCCAGCCCGATCCCCAGCCTGGTCAACGGCCGTCGCAGCGCGTGGACGTCCGGGCGCTCGAACCGGTGCCCCTCCTTTAGGGACGGCTCGATTTCGTGCACCGTGCACCAGTCCTCGCGGTAGCGCCGACGATGCATGTCCCATTCGGGATACTTTCTGTCCTTACCGTCGCTCTTGACGTCGCCGGCATCCTCGCTGTTGGACACCACCGTCGATGTCACCATTCCCCCGCCGCGAATTCCCTTGTGCGAGCGATGTGTTGGTGTGTCAGCGCCTGGCGGGCCGCTGCCGCCGAGTTGTCTGACCCGGCTCAACATGCGCTGCAACAATTTCCCGATTGCGCCGCCACCGCCGACCGGGCTGGTGAAAGGATCCCTCACGTCTTCGCCGTCGACATTCTCGGCGTCGTCGTCGAGTTCGGCCAGGTCCTTCGTGGACTCGCGGCGGGGGCTGTGGGCCCCTTCGCCATCCGCTTGCGCGGCGCCGGGATGCGCAGCAAGCAAATTACGGGGCTTGATCACGCCGAAGCTGTCGGGCGGGTCGGCGACCTCACCGCTTTTGGCGACGGTCAGCGACTCGGCAGCAGAGTGGCTGCGCCTCACGAGGTCCAGGTCGACCATCGACCGCACGGCATAGGGCAACAAATCCTCGTTCGCTGCAAGCGCGCGATGGCCCTCGACGGCGAGGTATCTCCTGGCCAGCGTGGACCGCCGACGCAGCTGGCGCACGACATCGGGCTCGAGGCCACCGCACGCGAGAAGAGACGCCTGCACGGTCACCGATTCGAGTTGCCGCTCTGCGCTCTCAGCCCCGTCCACGAAGATCGTGATGCCATCCGTCCAGGCGGGCTCACCGCTATCCGCTGACGCCACCGCAACGGTACGGCCTGCCAGCGCCGACGCCAGCAGGCCGAGTCGTTGCGGCCCGTCCTCGTCGGCCGTCGTCGAGTCCGTCTCCACAACACCTCGCCTCGTTGACCAAAGATCTGTTCCACCGTAGTGTCCGCTTGCGTAGGCAGTCAACGACGAGGGGAAGACACATGATCGACTTCGAAGGTCAGGTCGCGGTCGTCACCGGCGCTGGGCGCGGGCTCGGCCGGCTCTACGCGATCGACTTGGCTCGGCGCGGTGCATCCGTCGTCGTCAACGATCTCGGCGGGACCATGCACGGTGACGGCTCCGACACGTCCGTGGCCGACCAAGTTGTCGGTGAAATCACTGCTGCGGGCGGGAAGGCGGTGGCATCGCACGATTCCGTCGACAGCCCCGAGGGCGGTGAAGCGATTGTGGGCGCGGCGGTCGAGAACTTCGGGCGGCTGGATGCGGTGGTCAGCAATGCCGGCATCTTCAACAGCATCCCGTTCGACGAGCTGAGTCCTGACCACTGGCGGCGCATGCTGCGGGTTCATCTCGATGGCGGCTTCTACCTTGCGCAGCCGGCCTATCGCGTGATGAAAAAACAGAACTACGGCCGGTTCGTGTTCATCGCGTCGTCGGCAGGAATGTTCGGCCAGCATATGGAGGCTCATTACGCGGCCGCCAAGACCGGACTGGTCGGTCTGACGAATGTCATTGCCCTGGAGGGTGAGCCGCATGGAATCAAGGCCAATGCCGTACTGCCGTTCGGCTTTTCGCGCATGGTGACCGAAACGATCGGCGATCCAGAGACCCTCGAAAAGACTGGTTTTGCGCGGTCGATCAGACCTGAGCTGGTCACCCCGATCGTGGTCTACTTGGCCAGTCGCGCCTGCGATTTCAGCCATCGCAACTACTCGGCATTCGGCGGCCGCTTCGCCCGAGTCTTCATCGGCCTCTCCGAGGGCTGGTTGCCAGAGTGTGGCACCGACCCGACGGCCGACGACATCGCAGACCATCTCTCGGAGGTGTCGGCGACTGAGCCGTTTACCATTCCCGGATCGATCTACGACGAGGTGTTCGCGGTGTCCGAACGGTTGGGCGTCAGTCTTGCCTGAGCGGCGGTACGCCCCCGCCAACCCGGTTAAGAATCAAAATGTGTCCCACACAGCCTTCCGCGCGGGCGCAGAAACACGACGCCCATGATTGCAGGCCCAGCGGTCCGTCTACCGGCGCTACCGCCGTTCCTAGGACTGAGCGCGCCCCCGCTTTTCTGGTAGCGTTAACCAAATATTGGGTCAGTCAGGCAAACCCACGACGGGAGTCAGGGACCGTGGAGGTGTTGTGGGGCGTCCACACGTGACGCCGACGATTGGACACGCCTATGACGACGGCACCAGACGAACCGAGATCCTGCAAACGGCCGCCTCGTTGATCGCCAGTTCTGGTCTGCGCACCTCGCTTCAGGAGATCGCCGACGCCGCCGGAATCCTTCCGGGCAGCCTGTATCACCACTTCGAATCGAAGGAAGCGATTCTCGTCGAGTTGCTTCATCGATATCACGCAGACCTCGACCGCATCGCGCAGCGCGCCCAGAGCAAGCTGGACGATCCCGCTTCGCGCTCGGCCTTCGATCGGATCGTGGATCTCAGCGCCGCGATCGCGCAGTGTGCGGTGACGCACGGCGCTGCGCTGCAGATGACGTTCTACGAGGGACACGGCCCGAACCGCGAACTCACCGCGCTCGCGCAACAGCGACCGACGGCGATCATGGAAGCGATGGTGCAGACCTTGCGGGCCGCGCGCTGGAGCGGCTACCTGAAGTCCGACGTCAATCTGCCCGTGCTGGCCGACCGCGTCGTGCAGGTGATGCTGCAGGTCGGTCTCGACGTCATTCGCTACAACGCCAGCGCCGACAAATTGGCCGACCTGCTGTGCCGGATTCTGCTCGAGGGCCTGGCCACCGAGCCGCCCACCGACACGAAGCTCGACCGCTCACCCGCCTTCACCGCCGCGAACGACGTGGTGAAGTCATGGAGCGACGATGCCGACGCCGAACCCGACGACAAGGCCGCCCACGTCCGTGCCGTCGCGCGTGCCGAGTTCGGCCGCAAGGGTTACGAAGTCACCACGATCAGGGACATCGCGTCGGCCGCACAACTCGGTACCGGCACGGTGTATCGGCTGATCGGCTCCAAAGATCAACTGTTGGCCTCGATCATGCAATCGTTCGGCGAGAAGGTCGCCGAGGGATGGACGCGGGTGCTGCGTTCGGACTCGTCCGTGGTCGAGAAGCTCGACGCACTGAACTGGGTCAACACCAACGTCCTCGACCGCTTCGGCGACGAGTTCCGCATCCAGCTGGCGTGGATGCGGCAGTCTCCGCCGGACGCCCCGAATATCGGCTGGCTCTTTGGTAAGCGCATACGTCAGATGAAAACGCTTCTCGCCGAGGGCATCCGGTCGGGTGAGATCACGATCGACAGCCCGGCGAACGAGACACTCGCGCGGTCGGTCATCGGCGTTGGCTGGATTCCGGAGAACATACTCCACGCGCTCGGCGTACGGCCCTCACTGATACATCAACGCGACACGATGTTGCGCGGGGTCACGACTGCCCGAGCATGACGGGCAGGCTGCCCCACCCGCGGACACTCGACGTGTGCGCCATGGCGGCGTTGGGATAGTCGACCTCCCAGTCAGCCCACCGTTGCAGAACCTCCTCGAGCACCACGCGCGCCTGCATGCGGGCCAGCGCCGAGCCGAGGCAGAAGTGCAGACCCTGCCCGAAACTCAAATGCGCACCGGTGCGGTGGATGTCGAAGCGATCGGCGTCCGGGAAATGCCGTTCATCCCTGTTCGCCGATCCGTTGAGAAGCAACATCACCGAGCCCTCGGGAATTGTCTGGCCACGGCACACGACATCGCGCGCGACATAGCGCGCCTGAACCGGTGACGGTGCCTGGTAGCGAAGCACCTCTTCGATCGCCCGCGGGATCAGCGAGAAGTCGTTCGCCAATTCACGCCGCTGATCGGGATGTTCGGCGAGCAGTTGGCCGGCGAAGCCGATGAGGCGCGTGGTCGTCTCGTTTCCCGCGCCCGCGATCATGCTGGTGTACATCAGCACCTCGGTGCGAGTCAGCCGCCGGGAGCGCCCGTCCTCCTCGAGTTCTGCGTTGAGCAACTGGGTCATGAGGTCATCGGAAGGATGGTCGGCACGCCAGTCGATGTACTCGGCGAACAACTCGCCGCTGTTCTCGAACAGATCCGCACGCGCGCCACTGAACTCGCCCTCGGTCAGGGTGATCGCGCTGTTCGACCTGTCTCTAATGGACTCCTGGTTTTGTTCGGGGATCCCCAGCAGATAGCCGATCGTGCGCATCGGGATCTGCGCACCGATGTCCGTGATGAAGTCCAACCGGTCCGAGTCGGACAGCCGATCGAGCGCCCGCACACAGTACTGGCGCGTCAGCGGCTCGATCGCCTCCATCCGTCGTGGAGTGAAAACCCTTGACAGCAAGCGTCGGTGGAGGTCATGTATCGGCGGGTCCTCGAACAGGATGATGCCGGGTGGCAGTTCGATGCCGCTCAGGATGATGTCCATCGTGGTGCCGTGGCCGGACCGATAGGCTTCCCAGTTCGGCAGTTCGCGTGCGACGTCTTCATACCGGCTCAGCGCGTAGAAGTTGTACTTCTCGTTGTAGTACAGCGGCGCTGCGTCGCGCAGCCGCTTCCACGTGGGGTAGGGATCGTCGTCGATCGCGAAATCATAAGGGTCGTAATACACCTCGACCGCGCTGGCGCCGGTCACTGCTTCACCTCAGCCATCACGATCTCGCCGACGCGCTTCAGGTATGGCCAGGCGATCTCCGGCGGCACCCCGCCGCAGAGCGGCGACAGGTTGAGCACCTCGCCGCCGCGCACCCGCTCCACGGCCTCCTCGACGCTATAGATGCGGTGCGACGTCGGATTGGCGCGGAGTTCGTCGACGGTCCGCACGTCGGAGAATCCGGCGGAATAGTCGTTGCCCGGATTCCAGTCGGCGTATGCCCGGACGTCGTGCAGCAGGTACCGGCCGATCTCGTCCCACGCCTTGTCGACGTCGTCGGCGACAAAGCAGACCGACGGGGTTTCGCGGTTCGGCAGATAGATCGGTCCCGGCTCGTGGCCGTGCTGGCGGCAGGCCTCCTGGTACGCCTCGTACATACCCTCGACGTTCGCATTTCCGAGCATTCCCAGCCCGTACCTGCCCGCCCGCCGGGCGGCCGCCACCGAGCCCCCGCCCCACATCAGCAGCGGGCCGCCTTCGGTGTGCGGGGGCGGGGTGGCGTTGATCCGGCGGCCGTCGAAAACCGCTTCGCCCGACAATAGTTCGCGCAACATTGCCAGCTTTTCGTCGGCGAGGCGGCCACGGGTCCGCATGTCGACGCCGAAGTGCTCGAACTCCTCCGGCCGATACCCGAGGGCAAGGATGTAGGAAGCTCGGCCCTTGCTGATGATGTCGAGTACCGCCATGTCCTCGGCGAGCCGGACCGGATCATAAAACGGAAGCAGCAGTATCAGGCTCAGCGGAAGCCGTTCTGTGCGCGCCGCGATGGCCGAGGCGAGGATCAAGGGCGACGGCAGATAGCCGTCCTCGGCTCCGTGGTGCTCACACAGCACAGCGGCGAGGCCGCCGTGATTCTCCGCCCAGGCGCACATCTCCGTCGCGGCGGCGTACAGGGCGACCGTCGGCGCGCCGATTTCCGGTGCGCGCATGTCGAAGCGGAGCATGTACACGAAACGCCTCTCGCACCTAATCTTTGTGCCGCTACGCTATGACCGGTCGCGGAAACCTGTCAACCGATTCCGAAGCAGGGGCAACCCTGGCCCGTCGAGTTGGTGCAGATTCGCGTCGCGACCGCATGCGGTCATCATCAATGCCCGTGCCGGGCCAAAGACTTCGGCGCCTTTCCCCCAGGAGCGCTCGATGTCGTCGGCCCTCAGACAGATCCCGCGAAGGCGGCCGAAGGGGACGAAGGCCAGCGCCCGACGTCCGGTCAGGAAATCCAGCGACAGAGCCACGAGTTCCGGATCCGGCTCAAAGGGCAGGCCTAAGGGAATGCGGATATCCCCGCCGTGGACAAGGACGTCGGTCAGACCCGATAGCGGCCCTGAGACCGGAGGGCTCAACTCGTGGTCGGCCCCGTTCCGCAGCGCGCCGGCGATATCCGCCGCTGGTGACTGCGCGCGGCGTCGGGCCAGCGCGTCGATGCCGCGATGAATGCCGGCGTAGCGAACGGCCGCCACCTGAAATCCCCAGAAGCCGTCCGCGAACACGCTGACGAGGTGAGCAGCGACCGTCTTGACGTCCCAGCCCGTGCACAGGCTCTCGGTTGCCAACTGGGAATCATCCAAGCTCTCGATCAAGGATGCGATCCCCCGTCGCTCGTTCGCGACGGCCGCGAAGACGAATTCCTTTGGGGTTTTCACCGGCGCTGTCAATCGAAGGCGAAGTGCGGCAATGTATTCGGCATGTCGAGCGAGCTCAGCAGGCCCGCCGGCGCGTCGATGACGTACGGGATGGCATTCACGACGCGCATGGCGGTCGCAGCCATTGCGGCCCGTCCGGCACCGTGTCCCTCGGCGTCGCCCATATGCATCGCGCAGTGGATGTCGGGTTCGCCCTCGATGTCGATGCGGTAGGTGGCGTCGAACTCTGAAGCCGGCCAATCGGGTGCAACGTCACGCGCCATCCGGATGATGTGCTCGATCACGATGGCCTCGCGCCCGTTGACCACACCCGCGGCCCGGGTCGATACCGCGCCACACGTTCCGGCCGGGATGGTTCCGAAGGCGACTTCGATGTCGCGGTCGGTCAACCTCCGGTCCAAAGAGCCGCGAATCTGCTCCACCTCGACGCCGAGCCCCTCGGCCATCAGATGAATCGGTGCAGCCCACGCCATCTCGATGAAACCCGGCGTCTTGAGCATCGGCTCGAAATCGAGCGGGTGGCCGAAACCCAAGCCGTTCATCATGATGTCCGCGACGGGATAGTGGTCGTTCAAGGCGATCTCGGTTGCCTTGACACAGCTGATCTTCTTCGATTGCGTCGCGAGCAGGAGGGCCAATTGATCCGAGGCGAATCCCGGAAATATGCCCGACCCGTAGAACGACGCGTTGCCTGCCTTCGCCGCCGCCTCGAGCTGTTCGCGCCAGTCCGGCGAGTAGTACGAGGGCGGGTATATCAAGCTGGTCGACGTCGTCGACACCACATTGATCCCGGCTTCGAGTAACCGCAGGTAGTCCGGGACGGCACCCGCGTCGCGCTCCGGTCCGCTGGCCGCGTACACGACGCAGTCCGGCCGCAGATCTACCAACGCGTCCGCGTCATTGGTCGCCGCGACGCCGATCGGTTCGCCACCGGCAAGCTCGCCGGCGTCGCGCCCCACTTTGTCGGCTGAGTGCACCCACACTCCGACCAGTTCGAGATCGGGGCGGCGATGCACGGCGTCGACCGCAATGGAGCCGACACCTCCCGTCGACCACACCACGACCCGGCTTGGGGTTGCCTCCATGATTTCCCTTCGATCAACCCGCGCGCGCCGCCGCTTCGGCAGCGCGCTCGAGATACGGCCAAGCCACCGTCGGCACGACCCCGCCGCAGAGCGGCGCCAGCGGCAGCGCCTGGCCGCCGCGCACATACTCGACCGCCTCATCGACGGTGTAGATGCGGTACGGGCCGTCGCCGGCCCGCAGCCCATTGACATCCACGGCGCGCGAGATGCTGGCAACGCCCTCGTCTCCGTGCCGGTAGGACGCCGCGGTCAGCGCGTCGTGCAGCAGATGGGGGCCGAGCTCATCCCAGGCCTTGTCGACGTCGTCGGCGACGAAGACCGCGGTCGGCGCGTTGTCAGCCGGAAGCTGGACGAAGCCGGGTTCGTGCCCGTTCGCGCGACACTCGTCCTCGTACAGTTCCTTCAGACCGCCCCGGTTGGTTTGAAGGATGATGCCGAGCCCGTGCTTGGCCGCGCGCTTCACCGCGGCCGCGCTGCCGCCCGCCACCATGATGAACGGTCCGGCAGGCGACGTGCACGCGGGCGTCACGTGGATGCGGCGGCCCTCGATGTCCACCGGCTCACCTGCAAGCAGTTGACGCAGCAGCACCAGCTTCTCGTCGGCGAGCCGGCCCCGTCGACGCATATCGACGCCGAAGTGTTCGTACTCCTCCGGACGATGGCCGATGCCGAACGCGTATGACACCCGGCCGTTGCTGATGATGTCCAGCACACTCATGTCCTCGGCCAGCCGGACCGGGTCCCAGAACGGCAGGACCACCGCGGCGAGCATGATCGGCAGTCGTTGGGTGCGCGCGGCGATCGCAGACGCCAGCACGATCGGCGAGGGCAGATGGTTGTCGTCAGCGCCATGGTGCTCGGACAGCACGGCCGCCACCGCTCCGCGCGCTTCCGACCATGAGCACATGTCGATCGCTGCGGCGTACAACTCGCTCGTCGGCACGCCGGATGAGGGCGCGCGCATGTCGAACCGGATCGTGAACACCACGGCGGACTATAACCTAATCTTTGTTCAGCCCCCATAGCGGCGCCGATATTGACGTTTAATAGTGCCCACTGTTAACTTCGGCGCAACAGTGTGGTCGATCCGAGGGATACGACGTGGCCGAAATCAGTGCGGACAGCGCCGTCGCGCCGATCGGTCATCCGCCACGCCCTGCCACCCCTCTCGGCTGGAGTGCGTTCGGTGCGGCACTGCTCGCTTTCGCGGTGGTGGCCTTGGCCAATATGGAGGTCGGCACGCACGGCGATCCGAGAACCACCAACCTCAACCCGGCCGCGGCGCCGTATCCCGCTTTTCTCGGCGTCACCAATTGGCCATTGGTCACCAGCGCCATTTCGGTGATACTCACCGTTGCCTTCTTCGGATACCTCGGCTGGCGATCCCTCCGTGAGCGCCGCCCGCACTGGTTGTTGATCGTCGGAATTGCCGCCTTCTTCGCCGGAGCGCTTGACCCACTTGCCAACTGGGCGACGTTCACAGTGTTCGACCCTCGCGTTGCGCACTTCCCGCTGTCGTGGCCGTACTTCGACGTCTCCCCGCTCTTGGAGCCGACGCTGTCGTTCCTGGGCGGCTACGCGAGCTACTACGTGCTGACCGGTCTCGGCCTGCTGTCGGTTCACCGGCGCGTGATCGAACCCAGGATCCGTCACGACAGCTGGCTCGGCCGGCATCGGCTGATCGGGGTGTTTGCGACCGGATTCATCGTCGGTCTGCCGCTCAATGCCCTGATGCAGTTCATGTGGTTGAAGGTCGGGCTCTTCACCTACACCGAGGCGGCGGGCCCGGTGCTGCATCTCTTCGACCGCCAGCTGCCCGTGTACATGGTGATCTACGACAGCGTGCTGTTCGCGGTCGTCGCGCTCCTGTGCGTCCGCGACGACGGTGGCCGCCCCGCGGTGCTGATGAAGATCGCGCGGGCACTGCCGCGACCGCGGAACCCCGCCGCAATCAGCGCGGCCCGGCTGACCGTCGTCGCCACCGTGGTGTTGATGAGTGCCGTGCTGCTTCCCATCGCAGTATTCAGCCTGTTGCGCGTCGGCGGCGACCCCAAGCCCGCATATGACCGGTGGCCGTATCCGAACGTCAAGGTCTACGACCCCTACGGCGATCTGCAGCGCGTCGGTAAGCCAGGTCCGTTCTACCAGTGACACTTTCAACCAACGAGGAGCAACGATGGCAGAAGGTCAGCATCGCATTGTGGTGTGGTCGACAGGCGGCATCGGATCGATTGCGATCCGCGCCATTCATCAACGGCCGAACCTCGACTTGGTCGGCGTGTGGGTGCACTCAGAAGAGAAGGTGGGCAAGGACGCCGGGGAACTCGCCAACGGCGAGCCGATCGGCCTGGCCGTTACCAACGATGCCGACGCCCTCATCGCCATGAAGCCAGACTGTATCGTCTACGCCGCCAGCGGACCCGAGCGTGACGCGCTGGCGATACCCGACTACGTCAAGCTGCTCAGCGCGGGCATCAATGTGGTGACGACGAGCACCACGCGGTTGGTCAACCCGCACACCTACGAACCGGCCGAGTGGAGAGACCAACTGGTGGCTGCAGCGAAGGAGGGTCAGGTCTCGCTCTATGCATCGGGCATCGAGCCGGGCTTCGCCGCCGATTACCTGCCCCTTGTGCTGACCACACAGTCATCGCAGATCGAGAAGATCCACGCCTACGAGATCGGGCTGTACGACGATTACGGCGTGCCCGACATCATGAGCGACGCATTGGGATTCGGTCGGCCCCTCGACTATCAGCCGTGGATCAGTTTCCCGGGCGCGATCTCAGGCGAGTGGCAGGGGCAGATTCGAATGATCGCCGAGGCGCTCGGTGTCGAGGTCCAGGAATTACGCGAGACGTTTGACCGCGCGGTGACGGAACGAACGTTGGAGGTCGCGATGGGCACCGTCGAGGCCGGAACCTGTGGCGCCTTGCGGATGCAGGCGATCGGCGTGGTCGACGGACGCGAGGCGATCGTCATCGAGCACGTCACGCGACTCGCGCCCGATGTGGCGCCCCACTGGCCGACGCTTCCGAAAGCGCTCGGCTACCGCGTGGTCATCACCGGTCAGCCCGACATCGACTGCACGCTGGATGCCACACTGCGGGACCGCCGCAAGGCCGGTATCGAGGGCATGACCTCGGGCGCAGGTGCGATGGTCGCAACGGCAATGCGCGTCGTCAACGCGGTGCCATATGTCGTTGCGGCGCAGCCCGGTCTGCTCAGCTCGGTCGACCTGCCGCTCACCATCCCGAAAGGGGCGTTCAACCCGGCCTAACCTGAGCGATTTCGGCGTGCTGAGTTGCGCTGAGCGCAACCAACCACGCCGAAATCACACTCACGCGACCGGTGCTAACAGATTTTGACCGGCATCCGTGCCCACCCTCGCACGCTTGACGTGCGCGCTCGGCTGGCGTTGTCGTAGTCGACGTCCCAGTCAGTCCATCGCTTGAAAACCTCTTCGAAGGCGACCCGCCCCTCGAGACGCGCAAGGGCTGAGCCGAGGCAGAAGTGAAGTCCTTGCCCGAAGCTCAGATGGCCACCCGTCCGATGGATGTCGTAACGGTCGGGATCGGCGAATCTTGTCTCGTCACGATTGGCCGAACCGTTGAGCAACAAAATGTACGAACCCTCAGCCACCGTGTGCCCATACAGCTCGACGTCGGCGGCGACGTAGCGCGCCTGGACTGGTGACGGCGGCTCGTAGCGCAGGGTCTCCTCGACCGCAGACGGAATCAGCGACGGGTCGGCGACAAGCTCGTGGCGTTGGACGGGGTGCTCCCCGAGCAATTGGCCCATGAAACCGATCAGCCGGGCCGTCGTCTCGTTGCCCGCACCGGCGATCATCGCTGTGTAGGCAAGCACTTCGGTGCGTTCGAGCCGGCGCCTCGTACCGCCCTGTTCCTCGATCTCCGCGTTCAGTAGTTCGGTCATCAGATCGTCGGACGGATGCGTTGACCGCCACTCGATGTACTCAGCGAACATCGCGATCGATTCCTGGATCACCGTCTGGCTGAGGTCGCCCTGCTCCTCGCCGACCGTGATGCTCTTGTCGTTGCGTTCGCGGATCTGCTGCTGGCCTTCTTCCGGGATGCCCAGTAGGTAACCGATCGTCCGCATCGGCATGAACGCGCCGAGATCGGCGACGAAGTCGAAACCGTCCGCATCACGTAGCGGATCCAATGCGCTCACGCAGAATTCGCGCACCAGATCCTCGACCGCCAGCATCCGTCGAGGCGTGAACACCCGCGACAGCAGCCTGCGGTGCAAATCATGCAGCGGCGGATCCTCGAAGAGAAGGATTCCCGGCGGTACCTCGATGCCACTGAACAGGATGTCGGCGGTGGTTCCGCGGCCGGACCGATACGTCTGCCAGTCCGGCAGTGCGCGTGCAACGTCGTCATAGCGACTCAGTGCATAGAAGTTGTACTTGTCGTTGAAATACAACGGCGCTTCGGCGCGCATACGTTTCCACACCGAATACGGATCGTCGTCGATCGCGTGATCGAACGGGTCGTAGTACAAGACAGTCGAGTTACCTGCCACAGATCCTCCCTTGCGGCGCTATTTGGGTTGGTTCGGTACCCCGGGGAACAACTGCTCCCCCGTTCCCGAGGTCACGTAGCCCAGCTGCTTGGTGATGAGGTGAGGCACGAAAACCGAGGCGTAGATGAGATTTCCGATTATGACGACGGCGACAATGGACACGATCGACGATTGAAGATGGCTCGTGGACCTTTTGTCGGCCCAAATCTCGATGATATTTCGTCCTTCCGAATCGGTCCGTCCGAGCCAGTAGGTGAAGACCATCATCTGCACGCCCATCGCAATGGCGTCATAGATCGGATATTGATGCAGCGTCCCCTCGAACAGGCCGAGTCCGGGAATCACGTAGGCGTAGTAGAAGACACCGAGCCGTGCCCCGATGACCGCGTTGAAGAGCAAGGCCCAGCAGAAGCCGACGGCCAGACCGACGATGAGGAGGGTGAACGGCCGACGCCACCTGAACCGCGCACTTAACCGTTGCCCGAGTGCGGCGCCGATCAAGGCGGGTAGCACGAAGTAGCCGATGTAGCCGGCGGGCACGGACGAGGGCAGGCCGCCCCATGTCATGTTCAACGGCCACCACGACGGCATCCGAGGTAGAGCGGGTGGAAACTGCGCGTACATCGCCCAGTCGTAGGGCGCCTCGATCCACGAGAACGAGATCGCCGAGATGCAGAGAAGTAAGAGTGGGTGAAGGCGACGACCGCGAATGCTCAAATAAACGCCGACTGCGGTGAGGACGATGCCGCTGCCCCAGCCGAAGATGACGGCTGCCGTCAGCAACGGCGTCAGCTCGGTGCTCATCAACTGCTCTCTTCGCGCTTGCCACCGCGCGCTTCGGGGTCGAGGCAGTAGACCGCGCCGAATATCAGGACGATCAGCCCGAACAGTGTGCCGAGCATGATGAGTTGGCCCACATCCAGCCCTTCCGCCGCGTCCGCCAGTCCGGTAATAGTGGACACTATTAAAAGAGGTAGGTCAAGGCCGACTATCGTGAGTGTGTCAACCGCTGAGCGCGGTGCGAGGAGTGATTAGCCGTGGCCCAGCGAGCGTCGCCCCGAAAGCGGAGCGCTACGAAGACGTCGGTGCAACCGGTTCGCCGGCCCCGTGGCGAGCCGAGAAGACTGCTGCTCGACGCCGCCCGCGACTTGTTCGCCCGCAAGGACTATCGCAGTACGACGACCCGTGAGATTGCCGAGAGCGCGGGCGTCAGCGAGTATCTCCTCTTCCGCCACTTCGGCTCGAAGGCCGGACTGTTTCGCGAGGCGCTCGTTCTTCCTTTCACGAGCATCGTCGACGAGTTCGGCCAGACGTGGCAGGCACTCGTACCCGAAGAAACCGACGAAGACGAACTCGCCCGCCACTTTGTCGAGCAGGTCTACGACGTCGTCATGGAGCACAGGGGCCTACTGCTGACACTCGTTGCCTCCGAGGCGTTCAGCGACGAGGAGATCGCCGACGCTGGCATCGCCGACATCAGGCGCGCGCTCGCGATACTCGGCCAGATCAGCGTCGAGGGCATGCAACTGCGCGGGATGCGATCGAATCAGCCTGACCTGCCCGCACATTCGACGATGGCGATGATCGTCGGCATGGTCGCGTTGAGGTCGAGCTTCTTCGGAACCAAGCCCCCGTCACGCGCCGCGATCGTCGACGAACTCGTGCAAGCGACCCTGCACGGCTTCCTGCATCGCGGCG